>CAYMYD010000001.1:0-43064 GCA_964394535.1 uncultured Propionivibrio sp.
CGGCAGAAATTTACCGCTCGATCGCCCGCCGCATCGCCGTCAAGGTCGCCGAGCGTGCCAAGGACATGAGCAGCAAGTTCCCGAATATCGTGGTGCAGAACACCTGAAATAAGGTGGTACGGCGGGCACTGCCGGGGCGCGGGCTGCCCCGGCAGGACTCCGCTTACAGGCTGTCGCCGAAGTCCCTGCGGAACTGGTCAACCAGTTTTTGCTGCCAGTCCGAAAGCGCTTTCAATCGACCGTAGAAAAAGCGCAGGATGGCCGGTTCATCGGTGAACGTCAGGCCACCGATCAGTGAGCGGTGCTGGTACAGCCAGCTGATGCGGTCGATGGCGTATTTGACCTGCGAGAGCGTGAATACGCGTCGGGGCATGGCCAACCGCAACAGTTCCATGTGCGAGAGCACTTCGTTGCCCTTGGCGTCGCGCTCTTCCGACAAGGTGCCACGCTCCATGCCGCGAATGCCACCGGCAATATACAGCGCGACGGCCAGGGCTCCCGAGGGGTATTGGGCCTGCGGGATGTGATCGACGAATTTCATGGCGTTGATGTGGCAGCCCAGTCCGCCGGCCGGGGTAATGACCGGTACGCCGCGCTTTTGCAACTCATCGACCATGTAGGCGATGAATTGCGGCCCCTGGCCGATCATGTCCTCGTCCATGGTTTCGTCCAGGCCGACGGTGATCGCTTCCATTTCGCGTACCGACATGCCGCCATAGGTGAGGAAGCCTTCAAACAGCGGCACCAGTCCGCGCATCTTGCGGAACAGGGCTTCATCACGGATGCAGATGCCGCCGCCGCGTGCATGGCTCAATTTTCTGGCCGAGAAGTAAATGATGTCGCACAGGTCGGCAAGCTTGCGGGTGATTTCACGGATGGAGAGGTTCTGGCAGGCGGCTTCACGTTGTTTGATGAAGTAGAGGTTGTCGGCCAGCAGGCTGGCGTCGAGTACCAGCAGAATGCCGTGCTGATCGCACAACCGGCGCACTTCGCCCAGGTTTTCCAGCGAGAAGGGCTGGCCACCGATCAGGTTGGTCCCTGCCTCCATACGCACGAAAGCGATCCGCTCACTGCCATGCTGCTGGATGAGCGCAGCCAGCTTGGCAATGTCCACGTTGCCTTTGAACGGATGGCTGCTGCTGACCTCGATCCCGGCATCCGAGATGACTTCCTCGACGGTGC
Source organism: uncultured Propionivibrio sp. (assembly GCA_964394535.1). Lineage (GTDB taxonomy): Bacteria > Pseudomonadota > Gammaproteobacteria > Burkholderiales > Rhodocyclaceae > Propionivibrio. Next base: position 1,183 of record CAYMYD010000001.1, read on the forward strand.
CGCCGTTACGCATGATGTGCGCGCGGGTAGTCGTGAAGTGGTAGTTCATCGGCACGACCGAGCCGGGCGTGACCAGCACCTGCGCGAGGATATTTTCACAAGCGCGTCCCTGGTGCGCGGGCAGGAACCAGGGGGTGCCGAAAATTTCCCGTACCTTGTTTTCCATGCGCGTATAGGTGGCACTGCCGGCGTAACTGTCGTCGGCAGTCATCATTGCCGCCTGCTGTTGGTCGCTCATGGCATTGACGCCGCTGTCGGTGAGCATGTCCATGAACACATCCCTGTTTTGCAGCAGGAAGGTGTTGTTGCCTGCTTCATTGATGGCGCGCAGGCGCGCTTCCACCGGCGGCAGATTCAGTTTTTGCACGATGCGCACCTTGTGCATTTCCAGTGGGATCTGCTCGCCTCCAAAAAACCTGACCTTGTCCATGTCGTCTCCGATAGTGTTTGAAATGAGAATCGTGCCTGATTATCCGCCCCATTGCCCGGCGGGGCAATGTATGCGATGGCCGTAAACGCCGGCTTCCGCCAAATTTCCCCACCTTGTCCGCAGGACACCGTAAAATAGCGCCCTCGATTCATTGTTCTCCGGGAGCCGGCATGAGCATCAAATCCGACAAATGGATTCGCCGCATGGCGCAGCAGCATCGCATGATCGAACCGTTCGAGCCGGGTCAGGTGCGTCACGTTGACGGCCAGAAAATCGTTTCCTACGGCACCTCCAGCTACGGTTACGACATTCGCTGTTCCAACGAATTCAAGCTGTTCACCAATCTCAATTCAACGATCGTCGATCCCAAGAATTTCGACCCAAATTCCTTTGTCGAAGTGACCGGCGATTACTGCATCATCCCGCCGAATTCCTTCGCCCTGGCGCGCACGGTCGAGTATTTCCGCATCCCGCGCAGCGTGCTGACCATCTGCCTTGGCAAGAGCACCTATGCGCGTTGCGGCATCATCGTCAACGTCACGCCTTTCGAGCCGGAATGGGAAGGCTACGTGACGCTGGAGTTTTCCAACACCACGCCGCTGCCGGCGAAGATTTACGCCAACGAAGGCTGCGCCCAGGTGCTGTTCTTCGAATCCGACGAAGTCTGCGAAACCTCGTACAAGGATCGCGGCGGCAAGTATCAGGGGCAGGTGGGTGTAACACTGCCTAAAATCTAGTGAGGCGTGAGGCGCAAGGAGTGAGGAAAAACTCCCCGCTCCTCACGCCTTGCTCCTCTCTCTTCACTGGAACTAACACATGCGATTCAATTTTCCCATCATCATCATTGACGAGGATTTCCGTTCGGAGAATGCCTCGGGTCTGGGTATCCGCGCACTGGCCGAGGCCATTGAAAAAGAGGGCATGGAGGTGCTCGGTGTCACCAGTTACGGTGACCTTTCCTCCTTTGCCCAGCAGCAATCGCGGGCGTCGACTTTCATCCTGTCGATCGACGACGAGGAGTTCGGCTCCGGTCAGGCCGAGAAGACGATCTCCGAACTGCGTGCCTTCGTGACCGAAATCCGTTGCCGCAACGAGGAGATTCCGATCTTCCTGCACGGCGAAACGCGCACCTCGCGACATATTCCGAACGACGTGCTGCGCGAACTGCACGGCTTCATCCACATGTTCGAGGATACGCCGGAGTTCATCGCCCGCTACGTCGTGCGCGAGGCCCGGAGTTATCTCAAGAGTGTGCCGCCACCCTTCTTCAGCGCGCTGGTGCATTACGCTGCGGACGGCTCCTACTCCTGGCACTGCCCCGGACATTCCGGTGGCGTGGCCTTTTTGAAAAGCCCGGTCGGGCAGATGTTCCACCAGTTTTTCGGTGAGAACATGCTGCGTGCCGACGTCTGCAACGCCGTCGAGGAACTGGGTCAGTTGCTCGACCACACCGGCCCGGTCGCCGCATCCGAGCGCAACGCAGCGCGCATTTTCAACGCCGACCACCTGTTCTTCGTCACCAACGGCACTTCGACCTCGAACAAGATTGTCTGGAATTCGACCGTCGCGCCGGGCGACGTGGTAGTCGTTGACCGCAACTGCCACAAGTCGATTCTTCACTCGATTATCATGACCGGGGCGATTCCGGTGTTCCTGATGCCGACGCGTAACCACTTCGGCATCATCGGCCCGATCCCGAAGGAAGAATTCCGCTGGGAAAACATCCAGAAAAAAATCGCCGCGCATCCCTTTGCCAGCAAGGTGAATGCCAAGCCCCGCGTGCTGACGATCACCCAGAGCACCTACGACGGCATCCTCTACAACGTCGAGGAAATCAAGGAAATGCTCGACGGCAGGATCGATACCCTGCATTTCGACGAAGCCTGGCTGCCACACGCCGCCTTCCACGATTTTTACGGCGATTATCACGCCATCGGTGCCGACCGTCCGCGCTGCAAGGAGTCGATGGTGTTCTCGACGCAATCGACGCACAAGCTGCTGGCCGGTCTCTCGCAGGCTTCGCAGATCCTCGTGCAGAATTCCGCGGAACGCGAACTCGATCGCAACGTGTTCAACGAAGCCTATCTGATGCACACCTCGACCTCGCCGCAGTACTCGATCATCGCTTCGTGCGATGTGGCGGCGGCGATGATGGAAGCACCGGCCGGGACGGCGCTGGTCGAAGAATCCATCGCCGAAGCCCTCGATTTCCGCCGCGCCATGCGCAAGATCGACGAGGAATGGGGGGCAGACTGGTGGTTCAAGGTGTGGGGGCCGGATGACCTCTCCGAAGAGGGTATCGAGGAGCGCGAAGCCTGGATGCTCAAGCCTTGTGATCGCTGGCATGGCTTTGGCCAACTGGCCGAAGGTTTCAACATGCTCGACCCGATCAAGGCGACGATCATCACGCCGGGGCTGGATGTTGACGGTGAATTTACCGAACAATGGGGCATCCCGGCGGCGATTGTCACCAAATACCTGGCCGAACACGGCGTCATTGTCGAAAAGTGCGGGCTTTACAGCTTCTTCATCATGTTCACCATCGGCATCACCAAGGGCCGCTGGAACACGATGGTTACCGAACTCCAGCAGTTCAAGGACGACTACGACAAGAACCAGCCGCTGTGGAAGGTGATGCCCGCGTTCATCGCCAAACATCCCTGCTACGAGCGCATGGGGCTCATGGATCTGTGCCACCTGATTCATGGCGTCTACGCGGTCAATGACGTGGCGCGGCTGACGACCGAGATGTATCTTTCGGACATGGTGCCGGCGATGCGTCCGACCGATGCCTTCGCCAAAATGGCGCACCGCGAGATCGACCGTGTGCCGATCGACCAGCTTGAAGGGCGCATCACCAGCATCCTGCTCACGCCCTACCCACCGGGCATCCCGCTGCTGATTCCGGGCGAGCGTTTCAACGCCACCATCGTCCGCTACCTCAAGTTCGCCCGTTATTTCAACGAACAGTTCCCCGGTTTCGAGACCGACATTCACGGACTGGTCAAGGAAGTGGTGGACGGCAAGGCGCGCTATTTCGTCGATTGTGTGCGCTGATTTGCGGCGGACCGTTTTTTTTACGTCCGCTGCAGTCATCACCTCTTGAAAAAAACCCGACCCGCCCCTATTATTAGCACTCGTTCGCTTTGAGTGCTAACAAAAGTTTTGCAGGCAAAGCGTCGGTTCGCCTCAGCGAACAACGGTTATCCGCTTATTTTCGTTTTAAAACAGGAGATTAGAGTATGAAAATTCGTCCTTTGCACGATCGCGTGATCGTCAAGCGCCTTGATGAAGAACGTAAGACGGCTTCCGGCATCGTGATTCCCGATGCAGCCGCCGAGAAGCCCGATCAAGGGCAGGTCATTTCCGTCGGTCCCGGCAAGCGCGACGATAACGGCAAGCAAATCACCCTGGATGTCAAGGTCGGTGATCGCGTCCTGTTCGGCAAGTACGCCGGCCAGACCGTCAAGGTCGATGGCGAGGAACTGCTCGTCATGCGTGAAGAAGACATCATGGGCATCGTCGAAGCCTGATTGCGCTTCCCCTCAATTCTCTAAATCAACAGGAGTAACACAATGGCAGCAAAAGAAATCAAATTTGGTGATTCCGCACGTTCGCGCATGGTCGAAGGCATCAACCTGCTGGCTGATGCCGTCAAGGTAACCCTCGGCCCGAAAGGCCGTAATGTGGTTCTGGAGCGTTCCTTCGGTGCCCCGACCGTGACCAAGGACGGCGTTTCCGTCGCCAAGGAAATCGAACTCAAGGACAAGTTCGCCAACATGGGCGCGCAGATGGTCAAGGAAGTCGCTTCCAAGACCTCCGACATCGCCGGTGACGGCACCACCACGGCCACTGTGCTGGCCCAGTCGATCGTGCGCGAAGGCATGAAGTCCGTCGCCGCCGGCATGAATCCGATGGATCTCAAGCGTGGTATCGACAAGGCGGTTGCCGCGACCGTCGAAGAGCTGAAGAAGCTCTCCAAGCCCTGCTCGACCAACAAGGAAATCGCCCAGGTCGGTTCCATTTCGGCCAACTCCGACAGCTCGATCGGCGACATCATCGCCCAGGCCATGGAAAAGGTCGGCAAGGAAGGCGTTATCACCGTCGAGGATGGCAAGTCGCTGGATAACGAACTGGATGTCGTCGAAGGCATGCAGTTTGACCGTGGCTACCTCTCGCCCTACTTCATCAACAACCCCGACAAGCAGATCACCATTCTGGACAATCCGTATATCCTGATTTTCGACAAGAAAATCTCGAATATCCGCGACCTGCTGCCGGTGCTGGAGCAAGTGGCCAAGGCCAGCCGTCCGCTGCTGATCGTTGCTGAAGATGTCGAAGGCGAAGCCCTGGCGACGCTGGTGGTCAACAACATCCGCGGCATCCTCAAGACCTGTGCGGTCAAGGCGCCGGGCTTCGGTGACCGCCGCAAGGCCATGCTCGAAGACATCGCCATCCTCACCGGTGGCCAGGTCATCGCTGAAGAAGTCGGTCTGACCCTTGAAAAAGCCACGCTGGCTGAACTCGGCCAGGCCAAGCGCGTTGAAATCGCCAAGGAAAACACCACCATCATCGACGGTGCCGGTAACGCCACCGATATCGAAGCGCGCGTCAAGCAGGTGCGTGTCCAGATCGAAGAAGCGACCAGCGACTACGACAAGGAAAAGCTGCAGGAACGCGTCGCCAAGCTGGCGGGCGGTGTGGCACTGATCAAGGTGGGTGCCGCGACCGAAGTCGAAATGAAGGAAAAGAAGGCCCGCGTCGAAGATGCGCTGCATGCGACCCGCGCTGCCGTGGAAGAAGGTATCGTGGCCGGTGGTGGCGTGGCCCTGCTGCGCGCCCGTGCGGCAATTGGCGAACTGAAGGGCGAGAACCCCGATCAGGATGCCGGCATCCGTATCGTCATGCGTGCCTTGGAGCAACCGCTGCGCGAAATCGTCGCCAACGCCGGTGATGAGCCGTCCGTCGTGCTCAACGCCGTGGTCAATGGCAAAGGCAACTACGGTTACAACGCCGCGACCAGCCAGTATGGCGACATGGTCGAAATGGGCGTGCTGGACCCGACCAAGGTGACGCGTACCGCGCTGCAAAATGCCGCGTCGATCGCCGGCCTGATGCTGACCACCGACTGCATGATTGCCGAGCAGGTTGAAGACAAGCCGGCAGGTGGCATGCCGGGTGGCATGGGCGGCATGGGTGGTATGGGCGGCATGGGCATGGACATGTAATTCGTCCCTGTTCAGACCTTCCGGCCTGAAACGGAAACCCCCGCAGTCGTCCGGCTGCGGGGGTTTTTACTTGTAGTCGTTGCTGGCGAAGCGGTCAGTGGGGTGCGAAAATCGGTTTGCAGCAGAAGAGCATCCCGTTACAATAGCTGCGGATGATATTTGTACTCGTGTAGCGCAAGCGCAAGGCACGGCAGGAGGTTGAATGTTTCTCATCATTGGCTACATCATTATTCTGGCGGCATCGCTCGGCACCTTCTCGGTGCACGGCAGTCTGGCGGCGCTTTGGGTGCCGCTTGAGTACCTGGCGATTTTCGGTCTGGCTGTCGGCAGCTTTATTGCCGGCAATGACCTCAAGGCCATCAAGGCGACCATTGCCGCCCTGCCCACGGTTTTCAAGGGGTCGAAGTTCAACCGGACGCTCTACGTGGATTTGCTGGCCATGCTCTTCGAGGTGCTCTCCAAGGTGCGCAAGGAAGGCCTGATGTCGATCGAGGGCGACGTCGAAAACCCGGAGGGTAGCCCGATCTTCAGCAAATACCCGACGCTGGCGAGCGATCATCATGTGATGGAGTTCATCACCGACTATCTGCGCATGATGGTCGGCGGCAATCTCAATGCCATGGAAATCGAAAACCTGATGGACATCGAAATCGAAACGCACCACCATGAGGTCGAAATCCCCGCGCACATCGTCACCAAAATCGCCGATGCGACCCCGGCCTTCGGTATCGTCGTGGCGGTGATGGGCGTGGTCAACGTCATGGGCTCGGTCGGTGAGCCGCCGCCGGTGCTCGGCAAGATGATCGGCGGCGCGCTGGTCGGCACCTTCTTCGGGATTCTGCTGGCTTACGGTTTTGTTACGCCGGTCGCGACCATTCTCGAGAACAAGGCGCACGAAGGGTCGAAAATCTATCAGGTCATCAAGGTGGTCCTGCTTGCCTCGATGTCCGGCTATGCGCCACAGGTGGCCGTCGAATTCGGCCGCAAGGTCTTGTTCTCCAGCGACCGGCCGACCTTCGCCGAACTGGAAGCCGAACTCAAGGCACGCCGGGGCAAGTAAGCGCGTGGGCCAGCACAGGGAAATGCCATGAGTGAAGATGTCCGTCCAATCGTCGTCAAACGCATCAAGAAGGTAGCAGGCGGCCACCACGGCGGCGCGTGGAAGATCGCCTACGCCGACTTCATGACGGCGATGATGGCCTTCTTCCTGCTCATGTGGCTGCTTGGCAGCTCAACGTCGAGTGCCGACCTGAAGGGTATCTCCGACTTCTTCCAGAATCCGATGAAGGTTGCCATGCTCGGCGGCAGCGGTGCCGGCGACGCGACCAGCATCCTCAAGGGTGGCGGCAAGGATCTGACGGCCAGTAGCGGTCAGGTCAAGGGCGGTGAAACGCCCAAGCAGAAACAGCCGCCGAGCCTCAAGGACGCCAAGGACGAACAGTTGCGCAAGGAGTTCGAGCAGCGCGAAAAGCTGTCGCTGGGCGAACTCAAGCTGCACATTGAAAAACTGGTCGATAGCAACCTGACGCTCAAGCAGTTCAAGAACCAGTTGCTGATCGATGTGGTTCAGGAAGGTTTGCGCATCCAGATCGTCGACGAAAAGAACCGTCCGATGTTCGATACCAGCAGTGCCGAACTCAAGCCCTATACGCGGGTGGTGCTGCGCGAGATCGGCAAGGCGCTGAATTCGGTGCCGAACAAGCTGAGCTTTACCGGGCATACCGACGCCGCCCAGTTCGGCGGCGGTGAAAAGGGGTTTTCCAACTGGGAGCTGTCGGCCAACCGGGCCAACGCTTCGCGGCGCGAAATGATCGCCGGCGGGATGGACGAGAACAAGGTGTTGCGCGTCGTCGGCCTGTCCTCGACCCTGCTGTTCGACAAGAACGATCCCTTGAGCCCGACCAACCGGCGGATCAGCATCATCGTGCTGAACAAACGTGCCGAGGAAGCCTTGTTGCAGGGGGATGGCCACGCCTCGCTGGATGTCGATAGCGAATCGGTGGACGAATTGCCCTCGCTGTCCCCACCGGCAGGCGGGAAGAACTGATTTCAGGCATGTAATGGCCTGATGCCGCCGCGCTGTGCGGTGTGCGCCCATGGAGAAGCCGTTGTCAGAAAGGAAACCCCCGCAGATCACCTTGCCGCCCGTTCGTCCGGCGGCAACGCGTGAATTTGTCTTCACGACGGCCGATTTTGAGCGGATTCGCAAGCTGATTCATGCTTACGCCGGGATTTCGCTGGCCGATACCAAGCAGGACATGGTCTACAGTCGGCTGGCGCGCCGCCTGCGAGAAACGCAGAAAAAAACCTTCGGCGAGTATCTGGATTTGCTCGAACGCGGCGACAAGGCCGAATGGGAGCGCTTCGTCAATTCGTTGACGACCAATCTCACCTCGTTTTTCCGCGAGCCGCACCATTTTCCGATTCTGGCCGCGCATCTGAAGAAGCTGCAGGGAAAATCACCAATCCGCATCTGGTGCTCGGCGGCTTCGACCGGCGAAGAGCCCTACAGCATTGCCATGACCGCCGTCGAGACTTTCAACAGCTTCAACATACCGGTGACGATCCTCGCCAGCGATCTCGACACCAATGTCCTGAGCGTTGCGGCAAATGGCGTTTATACGGCAGATCGGGTCGATAAACTGACACCGGAGCGCCTGAGCCGCTTTTTCACCCGGACCGGCGACAACTATACGGTCAAGCCCGAGTTGCGACGGATGCTGAGTTTTCAGCGTATCAACCTGCTCGAAACCAACTGGCCGGTGCGCGGCCCGCTCGACATCCTGTTCTGCCGCAACGTCATGATCTATTTTGACAAGCCGACCCAGTTCCGGATTCTTTCCCGTTTTGCGCCGCTGCTTGACGCAGAGGGCCTGCTGTTTGCCGGTCACTCCGAAAGCTTCATCCACGCAGCCGAGCTTTTCCGCCCGTTGGGGCGGACGGTTTACCAACGCCAACCGGGCGATGGGAAGCGCTGATATGGACAAAAAAATACCGCCGTACCAGCCGCCCCCAAAATCATCGGGAAATGCGAGCCGGATCATTTTTGTCGGGGCGTCGACCGGGGGTACCGAGGCGGTCAAGCACTTTCTGCTCGGATTTCCTGCGGATTGTCCGCCAATCCTTGTCGTGCAGCATATGCCAGAAACCTTTACCGGCTCTTTTGCCGCCCGGCTGGACAGCCTTTGTCGTCCGCACATCATCGAATCCAAAGGGGGGGAGGTCTTGCACGATGGCATGGTGTACATCGCCCCGGGCCATTCACACATGAAAATCCGGCGCATCGGAACGGGTTTTGCCACCGAGTTGCTATCGACACCGCCGGTCAATCGGCACCGCCCCTCGGTTGACGTGCTGTTCGATTCGGCGGCCGAAGTGGTTGGACGCCAGGCCATCGGCGTGATCCTGACCGGCATGGGCAAGGATGGTGCCAGTGGCCTGCTGCGCATGCGTCAGGCCGGCGCCCGGACGTTCGGGCAGGACGAAGCCAGTTGCGTGGTCTATGGCATGCCCCGCGAGGCCGCACTGATCGGTGCCGTTGAAGAAGTCGTCACGCTCGACGACATGCCGGCGCGGATTCTGGCGCTGCTTGGCCGGGGCGCGATGCCGAGAGGCGTCATGCATGCTGCGCATTGAGCGCAGTGCAAAAGCTTTTACAAGGGGGTATGGGTGGTGGGCCGGGCCGGGTTGCCGGGTGTTTTCGCAAAAAGAGCGTTCTTATGTCCGACAAAATTGATGTATAGTGATGCCAGCAAGATGTTCTGGCTGGATTGAGTTCCAGGCGCAACAGGGGTCTGGAGAGGGTCTGATCAAAAGAGTTGCTGGGAGCAGAAATTGGTCGACGCGGCGAACCTGAGTGGCATCAAGGTCATGATCATTGATGACAGCAATACCATCCGGCGCAGCGCGGAGATTTTCCTTTTGCAGGCGGGATGTCAGGTGGTGCTGGCCGAAGACGGCTTTGATGCGCTGGCCAAGATCGCCGACCATCAGCCGGCAATCATCTTCTGCGACATCATGATGCCCCGACTCGACGGCTACCAGACCTGTGCCCTGATCAAGAAAAACCAGCATTTCCGCAATACGCCGCTGATCATGCTGTCGTCCAAGGACGGCCTGTTTGACCGCGCGCGTGGACGCATGGTCGGTTCCGACCAGTATCTGACCAAGCCCTTTACCAAGGACAGTCTGCTGAAAGCGGTAGCAAGCTTCGCCGTGCAGCCGACCTGATTCTTCAACCATCAAGCAAAATTACGGAGTTACCATGTCCGTCAAGAAGATTCTCGTTATTGATGATTCGCCCACAGAGCGCCATTTTCTGACTGAAATCCTGAGCAAGAACAACTATCAGGTGATCACGGCCGTTAATGGCGAGGAAGGTGTTGAGAAGGCGCGGAAAGAGTTGCCGGATCTGATCCTGATGGATGTTGTCATGCCTGGCCTGAATGGCTATCAGGCAACGCGTACGCTGACGCGTGACGAACAGACCAAGCATATTCCGATCATCGTGTGCACGTCCAAGGGGCAGGAAACCGACAAGATCTGGGGTTTGCGCCAGGGAGCGCATGATTATCTGACCAAGCCGGTCAATCCCGAAAAGCTGCTGGCCACGATCGCCGCGCTCTGATGACCGGAACTGTTCATGGCCAAGCGCGTCAGTCTTCGTGAGTTCCAGTCCCACCTGGCGACCCGGCTTGCCGACGCGGGCAATCGTACGGCGGCCGGTTTGCTGGGTATACAGGCAGGTAATGATTACTGGCTGGTCAGTCTGACCGATTCTGGTGAAATCGTTTCCCTGCCGCCGCTGACCGGGGTTCCGTTGACCCGTCCGTGGTTTGTCGGTATCGCCAACATTCGCGGGAAGCTTTATTCGGTGGTGGATTTTTCTGCTTTTCAGGGACGTGAAGCGACGCCGCAGAATACGAGTTCCCGGCTGTTGCTGATCGGTGCCCGGCATGGTAGCAATGCGGCCCTGCTGGTGACAAAAATGCTGGGTTTACGCAATGCCGAGGATTTGACGGCGGTGCCGGTTGATGGGGACGTGCCACCGTGGGCCTGCCAGGCTTTCACCGACTGGGAAGGGCGCCACTGGAGATTGCTGGATGTCCGGGAATTGCTGGCCGATGAGCGTTTTATGGATATTGGCGTCGGATCATGAATGCTGCGACCGAATTTGATGTCGGCCCATTGACCTGGGTCAAGAGCGAGATTGATCTGGCGCTGGAGCGTGCCGATCAGGCCTTGCAACAGTATCTGGCCAGCCCCGGCGATCTGACCCAGATCAAGTTCAGCCGCAACCATCTGCACCAGGTGCAGGGGGCGCTGACCATTGTCGGTCTCGACGGCGTGGTGCAGTTTGTCGAGGCGGTCGAAGCCCTGCTCGACGCTGTCGAGAAACAGGCCTGCCCTGCAGACGAAGCAACAATCGACCTGGTGCATCGCTCGCTGGAAGGTGTCCGCGTCTATCTTGATGACCTGATTGTCGGTCAGCCCAATCAGCCGCTGCGCCTGTTGCCGCTTTATGTCGAAGTACAGACAGCGCGGGGTGTCACCCGCTTCTCGCCATCCGACCTGTTTTTCCCCGACCTGAATGTTCGTCCGCCGAGGCGTTCCACCCTGGCGCCCAAGCGTTCGCGCGGGGAGTTCCAGCGATTGCTGCGTCTGGAGCGGGCGCGCTTCCAGCGCGGGCTGTTGTCCTGGCTGCGTGCGCCGCAGAAAACGCAAGGCGTTAGCGAGATGCTGACGGCCGTTCAGCACATCGAAGCCACACAGGATGCAGCGTCGGCGCGGGTCTTCTGGTGGGTGGCGACAGGTTTTCTGACGGCGCTGGCCGAAGGGGCGCTGCCGGTTGATAACAATGTCAGACAGCTTTGCGCCCGGGTTGACCTGCAGATTCGCCGCCTGATCGAAGGTTCCAGGAATGTTGCCGAACGCTTGATGCGCGACGCCCTTTATTTCACCGCCAAGGCCGAAAGCGAGCATGAAGCGGTGCAGCAGGTCAAGCAGACCTTCCGTCTGCCGACGCTGCAGTCGCATGAAGAGATTGCGGCGGTGCTGCCGCAGGAAGCCGTTCGTCGCCGGGTGCGTGACATCGTTGCTTCTGCCGAGGAGGCATGGAACAAATACTGTTCGGGGGCCGTCCAGTCGCTACCCATGTTCCGCGAGCATGCCGCGGCGCTTTCCTCGGCGGTCGAACAACTGGGGCACACCGATTATCGGCGTCTGGCCCAAGCCATCGCTGTTGCGGCCAACTGGCTGGCAGACGATAGCGCTCGGCACAGTGATGTGCTGTCGATGGAAGTCGCCACGGCCATCCTGCTGGCGCAGAATGCGCAGGAGAATTTTCAGCGTCTGGGCGGCGACTTTGCCTATCAGGTCGATGTCACCGTGGCGCGTATCCACGCCTGTATTGCTGGCACGCCGCCGCAGCCTGGATCGGAAATCCCCCTGCTCGACGAAATGTCGCGCAAGGCACAGGAAAAACTGCTGGTCGGGCAGGTGGCCAGGGAAATCCAGAGCAATCTGGCGCAGATCGAACAGGTGCTCGACGCCTTCTTCCGTGATTCCGACAAGCGCAGCGAGCTTGCCGCCTTGCGCACGCCGTTGCACCAGATTGCCGGTGCGCTGACGATCATGCGCCAGGAAGGCGCGGTCGCGGCTCTGAACCAGTGTGCCGAGGAAATCAGCCATTTCGCCAGTGCCGACTATGTGCCGCAGGAAACGGATTTCGAAAGGGTGGCCAGCGAGCTGTCGGTGATCGGTTTCTTCGTCGATGCGATGCAGCATGGCAACGAGGACTTTGCCGCCTTCGTCCGGCAGATGCAGTCGCGCTCCGGGACGCTCGCAGACGAGGCGGACGAGGCTGCGGAAGACGAAGAAGAAGTGCAGCAGAGCGTCGAACAGGAAGTCGAGCAGCAGAAACGGGAAACCCATGCCCTGCTCGGGGCGCTGAAGGAGCAACCGGAAGACGCCAGGCTGCGGGAGGAGCTCAAACAGAATCTGACCGCGCTGAAAAGTGATGCCGACCTCGTTGCCGACACGGCGCTGGGTGAGCAGGCCAAGGCCATGCTCACGGCACTCGACGATGATGCGGCTGTCGCACCGCAGATCGAACAGACCATGGCCACACTTCGGCCACAGGTCGCCGAAACGCCGCAACCCTCGGCGGAAGTGCTGCAGCTTTCCCAGTCCAGCACCGAGGTCATTGATGCCGAGTTGCTTGGCATCTTCCTCGAAGAGGCGCGCGAGGTGCTCGGCACGATCAGCAACAGCCTGACGGCCTTGCAGGCACAGCCGCACAGTGCCGAGCTGCTGACCACGATCCGCCGCGCCTTCCACACGCTCAAGGGTTCGGGGCGCATGGTCGGCCTGAAGGATGTCGGCGAAGCCGCCTGGGCCATTGAGCAGACGCTTAATCTGTGGTTGCGGCAGGAGCAGGTGCCCACGCCGGAACTGTTCCGTCTGCTTGAACTGGCCAGCCGCATTTTTGCTGACTGGGTGCACTATCTCGAAACACAGTCGGGCACCTCTCCCGATCCGGCGGAAATGATCGCGCTGGCTGAATCCCTGCGCCAGCCGACAGGTGAAATGCCACTGGCACCGACGGGTGACATGACGCAGACCGTCGTTACGCGGTTTATCGAAAGCGAAGGCCTGTTCGAGGCGGATCTGTCCGATGCGGCGCTGGCCGAATCCCTGTCCCCGCCGCAGACGGGTTTGCCGCTGGAACCGACCGGTGATATGGCCCGGACGGTGGTGATGCGCTACAGCGAGCCGGAGATGCCGGAGGCAGTGGATGGCTCCTTGCTCGATTTCCCGCTATTCGAAGAGGAAAGTACAGCGACAGAGGCACCGGCGGATGAGGTGCGGGCTGAAGTGTCATCGTTGCCGGAGTCGACCGGCCTTGACGGGGAGGGGGCGGAAGGCGATGTGATCTCCATCGACCTTGCGGCACTGGCCCTGGACTTGGATGCCGAGTCGCCTGAAGTTGTTGCCGAAGTGCCTGTGGAAGCAGAGGAGATGCTGCCCGAGGCTGTGCCAGAGCCAGAGCCAGAGCCAGAGCCAGAGCCAGAGCCAGAGCCAGAGCCAGAAACGGCTGTCGCCCAGGATGAAATTTCGCCCGGATTGCTTGAAGTGTTCTCGGAAGAAGCGCAGGTGCATCTGGCGACCCTGTGGCGCGAACTGTCGCTGCTTGAGGGTGACGCCGTCCTGCCGACCCCGCATGAAATGTACCGTGCTGCGCATACGCTGGCCGGCATTTCGTCGACACTCGGTTTCGTGGCAATCAACCAGCTTGGGCACGCGCTGGAGCTGGCATTGTTGCGTCGTGATCATTCGGCCCAACCGGAGAGTCTGGCCGCACTGGGCCTGATCCGTCAGGCCATTGGCGAACTGGACGGGATGCTTGCTTCGCTGCTGGCGCAACGTGCCATCAGTGTGCCGCCCGGACTGGTTGAAGCGCTCGACGAAATCTATCCGGCGCAGGTGATCGGCAAGCCATCGCTGGTGCTGGTGGATAACTTGGCCGAGCCGCCGCAGGAAGAGGAGGACGTTGAAGTACCCGTGGCGGTCGCGACGGTGCCAGAAATTCCGCCGATGCCGAGTGTGGCCGACGTACCGCTGATCCCCCTGCGATCCATGATTCCGCACATGAAGGACGAGATCGACGAGCAGTTGCTGCCGATCTTCCTCGAAGAGTCACAGGAGCTCAAGGAAGAGATCGCCGCCGAACTGCGTGCCTGGCGTGCCGATCCGACGAGTGCGGAAGTCGTGCGCAATCTGACGCGTCATCTGCATACCCTGAAGGGTAGTGCCCGTATGGCCGGGGCCATGATGCTCGGCGAGATCACCCATGCCATCGAAAGCCGGGTCGAGGATGCCCGCCGTTCCGGCATCGCGCCAGCGGCGATGATCGACGATATCGAAAACGCTTTTGACGATATCCGCCAGATCATTGATCGCCTGCAACAGGGCGAGTTGCCCGTGGCCGAGGAAGAACCGCCCGCGACCAGCGAATTGCCGCTGCCGACGGAAGCGTCTGCGCTGCCCCCGGAGATGCCGAAAGTTCTCGTAGAACAGCGCGACCGGCGGCTTCGTCCAGGCGAGGAGCACGAAAGCGAAGCGGCCGATGCGGCTGCCGTGCGCGCAACCCTGCGCGTTCGTGCCGACCTGATCGATCGCCTGGTCAATGATGCGGGCGAACTGTCGATCGCCCGGGCGCGGATCGAAGGCGAAATGCATAGCCTGAAGGATTCCCTGCTTGATCTGACGGAAAACGTCATCCGTTTGCGGCGGCAGTTGCGTGACATTGAAATCCAGGCCGAATCGCAGATGCAGTCGCGCAATGCGCAGGCTGATGTCCAGCATGCCGGTTTCGACCCGCTCGAGTTCGACCGCTTCACCCGCTTCCAGGAATTGACCCGGATGATGGCCGAGTCAGTCAACGACGTCGGTACGGTGCAGCAGAGCCTGCTCAAGAATCTTGATGATGCCAACGCCGCGATCGTCGCGCAGGCGCGCCTGAACCGGGAAATCCAGCAGGAACTGATGGGGATCCGCATGGTGCCCTTCGGCAGTCTGGCCGACCGCCTTTACCAGATTGCCCGGCAGACATCGAAGGAACTGAACAAGCGGGTGAATCTCGAATTGACGGGTAGTCAGGTCGAACTTGACCGCAGCGTTCTCGACAAGGTGGCGGCACCGTTCGAGCACATGCTGCGCAATGCCATCGCGCATGGCCTGGAAACCCGCGAAGCCCGGCTGGCGCAGGGCAAGCCGGAAATCGGCGAGATTTCCGTCTCTGCCCGCCAGGAAGGCAACGAAGTCATCCTGAGCCTCGCCGATGATGGTCGTGGCCTCGATTACCCGGCGATCCGTGCGCGCGCCATCCAGGCCGGTCTGCTGGGCGAGAACGAGGAGATCAGCGATGCGCATCTGGGCGAAATGATCTTCCTGCCCGGTTTTTCCACCGCTTCTGCCGTTTCCCAGATCGCCGGGCGGGGTGTCGGCATGGACGTGGTGCGTGGTGAAGTCGCCCGCCTCGGCGGACGGATCGAAACCAGCTCCGAGCCGGGGCGTGGGACCACGTTCCGGCTGTATATTCCGCTGACGCTGGCGGTGACCAAGGCGCTGCTGATCCGGGTGGGCAATCGCCGCTACGCCATTCCCTCGGTGATGATCGAGCAGGTGCTCGACCTGCGCGAAGCTGCCATGACACGCATTCAGGATGCCGGCAGCGTCGAATGGCTGGGTAATCACTACCCCTATGCCTTCCTCGCCCATCTGCTGGGCGAACCGGCGGCGCGTCCCGAAGCGCGTCGCAAATACTGGGTTCTGCTGCTGCGGGCCGGCGCACGACGCATCGCCGTGCAGGTCGACGAACTGATGGGTAACCGCGAAATCGTCGTCAAGAACATCGGTCCGCAACTGGCGCGGGTGGTTGGTATTGCTGGTGCCACCGTGCTGGGTGACGGTCAGGTGGTGCTCATTCTCAACCCGATCGCCCTGAGTGTCCGCGCCTCGGCGGCGGTGCCGCAAGCGCAGCAGGCGATGGCAGAGCCCGCGCCCGAAGCCGCCCCGGTCACGCGCCTGCCGACGGTCATGGTGGTCGATGATTCGCTGACCGTGCGCAAGATCACCGGCCGTCTGCTGGCGCGTGAAGGCTATCAGGTGCTGACCGCCAAGGATGGGGTCGAGGCGCTTGAAATGCTCAATGAGGCACGCCCTGACGTGATGCTGGTCGATATCGAAATGCCCCGTCTCGACGGCTTCGACCTGACGCGGAACATCCGGGCCGATGCGCAGTTGAAATCGATCCCGATCATCATGATCACCTCGCGCACGGCGGAGAAGCATCGCAAATACGCTTTCGAGATCGGCGTCAATCACTACCTCGGCAAGCCGTATCAGGAAGAGGAGTTGCTGAAGCTGGTGGCGGGCTACGTCAGTACGCACTGAGTAGAGAAGGGTGAAGGGGGAAGGGGGAAGGGTGCGCCTTTCCTGTTTTTTCGGCTTGCGCCTGGCAAAAACGCCGTTTGTTTCCGCAGCATCCATGCTGACAGACGGTTTTGCCCTTCTCCCTTCCCACTTCCCCCTTCTCCGGCAAGGTGCCTGCCTTGGGAGCTGAAGCCGGAATGTGATGCTTTTGCGGTTAGAATGTGTCCATGCAAAACATCAATCTGACCGACCACTTTCTGATCGCCATGCCGGCCCTGGAGGATCCGTATTTCTCCCGGGCGCTGATCTATATCGCCGAGCACAATGAACAGGGCGCGCTGGGCCTGATCGTCAATCGCCCGATCGAGATCAATCTGGCCACCCTGCTCGAAAAAATCGCTGTTCCGCTGGAGCCGGAAGATTCGGCCCGGCTTGGCAGCCAGCCGGTGCTGTTCGGCGGCCCGGTACAGACCGACCGTGGGTTTGTCCTGCACCGGCCGATCGGCAAATGGCAGTCGACCCTGGCCATCAATCAGGAAATCGGCCTGACCAGTTCGCGTGACATTCTGCTGTCCTTTGCCAGCCAGGGGCAGCCGGGGGAAATTCTGGTAACGCTGGGTTACTCCGGCTGGGGGCCGGGGCAGATCGAACAGGAACTGGCGCAGAATTCCTGGCTGAGCGTCCCGGCCAGTCCGCACATTCTCTTTTCCCTGCCCTATGAGGAAAGGCTGCCGTCGGCGATGCAAATCCTCGGCATCGACTTTGTCCGTCTGGCCGGGATGGCCGGCCATGCCTGAGCCCGCAGGCCGTCCGCAGGGGACGGTGCTGGCATTCGACTTTGGTGAGAAGCGCATTGGCGTTGCTGTTGGTGAGCGGGCACTCGCACAAGCGCATCCGCTGACCACCATTCGCAGTGAAGCCAATGCCGTCCGCTTTGCGGCGATTGCCGCGCTGATCGCCGAATGGCGGCCTGAACGCCTGGTCGTTGGACTGCCGCTGGCGCTGGATGGCACGCCGCACGCCATGACCGCCCGCTGTACGCGCTTTGCCAACCAGTTGCGCGGCCGCTTTGGCTTGCCGGTCGATTACGCTGAAGAACGTCTGAGTTCTGTCGAGGCGGAAGAGCGTCTGCGCGAAAGCGGCCACGATGCACGCAGCGCCCGGGAGCATGTTGATACGCTGGCGGCGCAGCTCATCCTGCAAGGCTATTTTGAGCAACAGGCTTAGCGCCCGTTCGTCAACACGCAGATCCTTGCTCTCCCCTTGCGCGTTTCACACAGCGCTTTGGCGTTGTTTATTCCTCACGAATAACAGACGCCATGCGTCCAGCTCAAAGTTTGGTTATTCAGGCCAAATGGCCTATCATGTCGCCGTTTTTTTTCTTTATTTTCAGGAGATTGTCCAATGAGTTCCCGTGCGGCATCCAGCGTCAGATTATCCCTTGCCAACCCTTCGGGGCTGGGCCTTTTTGGCCTGGCGATCGTAACTTTCGTTGCTTCGTCGCAAAAGCTTGGCTTGAGCGATGGCCTGTCCTTTGTCATTGTTTATGCCATTTTTCTGGGTGCAACGGGCCAGTTGGTGGCCTGCATCCTGGATTTCTTTCATGAGAACATCTGGGGGGCCACGGTATTCGGCGCGTTTGCCTTTTTCTGGTATGCGCTGGCCGGTGCCTGGATGATGAAAATGGGCGTTTTCGGCCCTGAATTGGCGGCTGCCTGCGATACGATCCAGCTGGGTTTTGCGTTTCTCGCCTATTTCATCTTTGCCGTCATGATGACCATTGGAGCCATGGAGGTCAGCAAGCTGATCTTCTTCGACATGGTGGTGATCGATATTCTGCTGGGCGCACTGGCGCTCAATGCCTTCGGTATTGCTCCGCATGCCACGCACGTCATTGCTGCCTGGGCAGAAATGGCGACCGCCCTGCTGTCGCTTTACGGCTGCTGTGCCGTGGTGCTGAACTCCAGCTTTGGCCGACCCTTCCTACCCTTGGGCAAGCCGTTCGGCATCTTCAAATAAAGCGTTTCCAGAAAGAAAAAACCCGGCGATGCCGGGTTTTTTGTCGGGGTAAAACATTTGATTCAATCTTCCTGATTTTTCAGGATCAGAAAGGTTTCAATGATTTTCGGTGAAAGAATGAGCACCGCCAGTAAGGAGAGTGTTGCAAAATCGGCCAAGAATTTCATGTCGGTTTCCTTTCTCAAAAGCAAAATCTTCGGACAGTCTGAAGTCTAGCTGCTGGCATCGTTGAAGGCTATGAGCTTTCTGGCGGGATTTCGTAGCAGGGTGTAACGTTTTCTCTGGTGGCGAGCGGATTGCCTCACATCGTTACACGTCGTCATGAACGTGCTATATACCATCGGGTATTTACAGTAGCAGGCGGCAGTGCGCTGGGCGCCGTTGCTGTGTCGTCTCGCCCCCGTCGCAGGCGAACACAGGAGCGCATTACCCGGTGCCGGGGTTTTGATCTTCTCCGCTGACAATACTCGCCAAGGCCCGCTGATAACGATCTTCGCCAAGCCCTTCCACAACGACAAAGGGGAGCTTCAGGGCGACGAGTTTTTCGCGGTAAATGATAAAAAGTTCTTCGCGCATTTCCGGGTGTTCGCGCAGGGGATCAAATTCCCAGGGGATGTCCGGCGCGCACAGCAGGTAGAGGTCGAACGGCTGCCGGGCGATATTTTCCGCAATCCACGGGTCGAGTTTGC
This sequence comes from uncultured Propionivibrio sp., assembly GCA_964394535.1. Taxonomy (GTDB): domain Bacteria; phylum Pseudomonadota; class Gammaproteobacteria; order Burkholderiales; family Rhodocyclaceae; genus Propionivibrio. The sequence goes on from CAYMYD010000001.1 coordinate 20,484, forward strand.
CGAAGCGCACTTCCTGCCAGATGGCGGTGACCAGAAGTTCGGTATCGGAGACGACCGCGCCTTGTCGATCAATCATGGCAGTGATGGAAGCGAGCTGTGCCCGGGCGATTTTTGTCACGTCATCAAAGCTGTATTCCCGCCCCAACTGGCTGATGTAATCGCGCGCGTATTCGGCCACCCAGGGCAGATTCAGTCGGCGGGAGAGTTCCAGCGAAAGGCGGGTTTTCCCGGTGGATTCCGGTCCGGTGACGGCCAGTCGCTTCATTTGCATTCGAGTTCCCTGCGCCAGCGCTGGTGGCCAACGAAGGCGAGCACAACCAGCACGATGAACAGCACGAGCGTCGGATACATGGCCTTGTGCCAGTACAGGCCGATGGAGAGGAGGTTGGCAACGATCCACAAGAGCCAGTTTTCGAGCTTTTTGCGTGCCAGCAGCCAGGTGGCGACAAAGCTGATGGCCGTAACCAACGCATCAATCCACGGCGCATCGTTATTGGTGAAGCGGCTCATCAGCGCGCCGAGCGTGACAAACAGCAGCAGGATGACGGTCAGCACCAGCGGCCATTTTCCGGCTGACAAACGGCTGACGGCCAGTTCGGCATTCTGCTCGCCGCCGCGCTTCCAACTCCACCAGCCATACAGGCACATCAGCAGGAAATAAACCTGCAGGAGCGTTTCGGCGTACAGGGTCTGGTCAATGTATACCGCGATATACATGGCCGTCATGGCGATGCTGACCGGCCAGTACCAGAGGCTTTGCCTGATTTGCAGGGTGATGGAAACGAGACCCAGGGTAGCGGCAAGCAATTCGAAGTAATTCAAACGTTTATCACCCTGCGATAGCGCTCACAGCACCGGAGCCAGCCAGCGCGCGGCTTCTTCGACACTCAAACCGCAGCGCTTGGCCCAATCCTGCAACTGATCCGGCCCGATCTTGCCAATGGCGAAGTATTGCGCCTGCGGATGGGCGAGGTAGAAGCCGGAAACCGAGGCGGCCGGGGTCATGGCGAAGTTTTCGGTGAGGTTCATGTCGGCATTGGCCGGGGCGTCGAGCAGGGCGAAAAGCGCCTGCTTGACCCGGTGATCGGGGCAGGCCGGGTAGCCGGGGGCGGGACGGATGCCCTGATAGGCTTCGCGGATCAGCGCGTCGTTATCCAGTTGCTCGTCGCGGGCGTAGCCCCAGTAATGGCGGCGCACTTCCCGGTGCAGCCATTCGGCGGCAGCCTCGGCCAGACGGTCGGCCAGGGCTTTGAGCAGGATGGCACGGTAGTCGTCGTGCGCGGCGGCAAATTCGGCGAGTTTTTTCTCGATGCCGATGCCGGCGGTGACGGCAAAAGCACCGATCCAGTCCGGGGTGCCGACAGGGGCGAGATAGTCGGCGAGGCACAGATAGGGTTTGCCCGGCAGCCGTTCGCGTTGCTGGCGCAGGTTGGGCCAGACCATGGCGACTTCCTGGCGCGTTTCGTCGCGGTAGATTTCGATGTCATCGCCCCGGGCGTTGGCCGGATAGAGGCCGAAAACGGCGTGGGCGGTGAGCCATTGTTCCGCGATGATCTCCTGCAGCATGGTTTTGCCATCAGCAAACAGCGAACGCGCCGTTTCGCCGACGCTGACGCTCTCCAGAATCGCCGGATAGCGGCCCGGCAGCTCCCAGCTCTGGAAGAAGGGTGTCCAGTCGATGAAATCGGCCAGAACGGCCAAGTCAAGGTCGCGCAAGACCTGCCGTCCGGTCTGTTGCGGTGCCACTGGCTGCCAGCGACCATCCCAGGGCAGAGACTGCGCGCGGGCGCGATCCAGGGTGGTGAGCGGCGTTTCCTTGCGCGTGGCGTGTTCTTCGCGCAGGCGGGCCTGCTCGCTGGCGATTTCTTCGCAGTAGGCGCGGGACTGGTCGATCGAGGTGAGGCGGGTGACGACCCCGACGGCACGCGAGGCGTCCTGCACGTAGACCACCGGCCCGGCATAGTTCGGCGCAATCTTGATCGCCGTATGGGCGCGACTGGTCGTTGCACCGCCGATCAGCAGCGGTTGGGTGAAGCCCTGGCGCTGCATTTCTGCGGCGACATGGCTCATTTCTTCGAGCGAGGGGGTGATGAGGCCGGAGAGACCGATCACCTGCACTTCGTGCTCACGCGCGGCCTGCAGGATTTTTTCGCCCGGCACCATGACGCCGATGTCGATCACCTCAAAGCCATTGCAACCGAGCACGACGCCGACGATGTTCTTGCCGATGTCGTGCACGTCACCCTTGACGGTGGCCAGCAGCACGCGGCCCTTGCTCGCGGCACCGCTCCTGCGCTTTTCTTCTTCGATGAAAGGAATGAGGTGGGCGACGGCGAGCTTCATCACCCGTGCCGATTTGACCACCTGCGGCAGGAACATCCTGCCCGCGCCAAAGAGGTCGCCGACCTTGTTCATGCCATCCATCAGCGGGCCTTCGATGACAGACAGCGGCGGTTTCCCGGCGGCAGCCAGCGCTGCCCGGCATTCTTCGGTATCGCTGACGACAAACTCGTTGATGCCCTTGATGAGCGCGTGGGCCAGTCGTTCGCCAACCGGCAGTTCGCGCCAGGCAAGATCCGGGGCGCTGCCCCTGGCCTTGCCGTCTTCCTTGACGCTCTGGGCAAATTCGATCAGCGCCTCGGCAGCCTGCGGCGAACGGTTCAAGACCACCGCCTCGACCTTCTCGCGCAATTGCGGCTCCAGATCGTCGTAGATGCCGACCATCCCGGCGTTGACGATGCCCATCGAGAGCCCCGCCTGCACCGCGTGGTAGAGGAAAACGGTGTGGATCGCCTCGCGCACGGCGTCGTTCCCCCGGAAGCTGAACGAGACGTTGGAAACCCCGCCGGAAATCTGTGCGTCGGGCAAATGGGTGCGAATCCAGCGGCAGGCCTCGATGAAATCGACGGCGTAGTTGTTGTGTTCCTCGATGCCGGTGGCCACGGCAAAGATGTTGGGGTCGAAGATGATGTCTTCTGCCGGGAAACCGATGCCTTCCAGCAGGCGGTAGGCGCGCTCGCAGATGGCGATCTTGCGCGCATAGCTGTCGGCCTGCCCCTGCTCGTCAAAGGCCATGACGACGATGGCCGCGCCGTAGCGGCGGGCGAGGCGGGCGCGTTGCAGGAAAGCGGCTTCGCCCTCCTTCATCGAAATCGAATTGACGATGCCCTTCCCTTGAATGCAGGCGAGCCCCGCTTCGATGATCTCCCATTTCGACGAGTCGATCATGATCGGCACCCGCGCGATGTCCGGTTCGGCGGCGATCAGTTTCAAAAAGCGTTCCATGGCGGCGAGGCCGTCGAGCAGCGCGTCATCCATGTTGATGTCGATCACCTGCGCGCCATTTTCGACCTGCTGGCGGGCCACGGCCAGCGCGTCATCAAAACGTCCTTCGCGAATCATCCGGGCAAAGGCTTTCGAGCCGGTGACGTTGGTGCGCTCGCCGACATTGACGAACAGCGATTCCGGGCCGATGTTGAACGGCTCCAGGCCGGAGAGGCGCAGTTTCCTGTCGATCTGCGGCACTTTGCGCGGTGAAAGTCCGGTAACTTTTGCAGCAATCGCAGCGATATGTTCCGGCGTGGTGCCGCAGCACCCCCCCACGATGTTCAGGAGGCCGTGCTGCGCCCATTCACCGAGGGCAGAGGCCAGCTCTTCCGGCGTTTCGTCATAACCGCCAAAGGCATTGGGCAGACCAGCGTTGGGGTAGGCGGAAACGTGGCAATCGCACAGGCGGGAAAGCTCCTCGATATGCGGACGCAATTCCTTGGCGCCCAGCGCGCAGTTGAGACCGAAGGAAAGGGGGCGGATATGGCGCAGTGAATTCCAGAAGGCCTCTGCGGTCTGGCCGGAGAGGGTACGCCCAGAGGCATCGGTGATCGTGCCCGAAATCATCACCGGCCAGCGCCGTCCGCTCGTCTCAAAGAACTGCTCGATGGCAAAGAGGGCGGCCTTGGCGTTCAGGGTGTCGAACACCGTTTCGACCAGCAGCAGGTCGGCACCACCTGCGGTCAGGCCGCGAACGGCCACCGTATAGTTTTCCACGAGCTCGGCAAAGCTCACGTTGCGAAAGCCCGGATCGTTTACCTCCGGCGACATCGAGGCCGTACGCGCCGTCGGGCCGATTGAGCCGGCGACAAAGCGCGGTTTGGTCGGGTCTTTGGCGGTGAATTCGTCGCAGACCTCGCGGGCGAGGCGTGCTCCGGCAAAGTTCAGTTCGTAGGCCAAATCTTCGAGTGAGTAATCGGCGAGCGAAATGGCATTGGCGCAAAAGGTGTTGGTCTCGACGATATCCGCACCGGCGGCCAGATATTCGGCGTGGATGCTGCGAATGATTTCCGGGCGGGTGAGCGTCAGCAGATCATTGTTGCCCTTGAGATCGCGCGGATGATCGGCAAAACGCTCGCCGCGATAATCGGCCTCCTGCAATTTGCGCTGCTGGATCATCGTTCCCATCGCACCGTCAAGCACGAGCAGGCGTTGTTGCAGGAGGGCGGAAAGTTCGGTGGTGCGATCAGCTTGCATGAAAGCCTCGGAGGGATGTGAAAGGTGAAAAGTGAAACGTGAAAGGTGGGATTTCAGGCGCTTCGCGCATCAAGAAGGAAAAACCAATCCCGGCGCGAGCGTTACTGGCAGGGAAAGGGAGAAACAGATCGATTTTACCCTTCTCTCTTCCCTCTTCTCCCTCACCTGCCAAGCGAACCGAAAACCTTCTTCAGCAGGCTCGAACCGGTGCCGACCGGGTCTTTACGGATGGCTTTTTCCTGTTCGGCGATCATCAGGAACAGGCCGTCCATCGCCTTGTGCGTGACATAGCTGTCAAGATCGGCGTCCTTCTTGTCGAGCAGGCCGAGTTTGGCGGCTTTCCCGGCGTATTGATTGTATTGCCCGGCCAGATCGACCTTGGCGGTTGCCTGCTTGACGATCGGCAGGAATTTGGCGGCGATGTCGTTTGAAGTTACCCGCTTGAAGTATTGCGTCGCCGCATCATCGCCGCCCGTCAGAATGCCGCGTGCATCGTCAAAGCTCATGGACTTCACCGCGTTGGAAAGAATCGGTTTGGCTTCGACAACGGCCATTTCTGCGGCGCGGTTCATCGTTTCGATCAATTCGTCGGCCTGTTTTTTCATGCCCAGCGAGCGCATCGCCTTTTCAACCGTGCGGGCGCTTTCCGGCAGGGGAATGCGCACCCGCTTGTCGCCCAGAAAGCCGTCCTTCTTGCCCAACTGGCCGACAGCAAGCTCCGCACCACGGGTCAAGGCTTCCTTCAGTCCGCTGGCGGTATCATTGTTCGACAGGTCGCCAATTCCCGCAGCGGATAAGGGCATTGCGCAGCCCAAAGCGCATACAATCCACAGCATTCTGAAAAAACAGGCCAAAGCGCCTGAACGATGACTCATGATTGACTCCTTGATTGATGACGGGAACGCACTGTGAACCGTGAAATGTGGAAATCTGACCGCGAGGCATCGGGTTTGTTTCCTTTCTCTCTGGCAAGGCACGGTTTGGAGCAGGATATGTGCGGCTCTGCCGAGCGCATTTCGCTTTTCACTGAGGGTCTGCATTCTACCCGCTTGCCCGCGCTGAGGGGGATGCCACAGGGCAATCGCATGAATACCATGCGCTTGCCAGTGAAGGGGGAAGAGAGAAGAGGGAAGGGTGTGCCTGGTCTGCTTTTTCGGCCTGCACTTGGCAAAAACGCTGTTTGTTTCTGCAGAACCATTGCCGACAGACGGTTTTTCTCTTCCCTCTTCTCCCTTCTCCCTTCCCGCAATCGCTTCATGCGATTGCCTTGGGGGAGGCCATGACGCAGCGGAAGATGCCTGAATGGGCGCAGGAGGCGCTCAAGCGCAGCGTTGGTCATCGCTATTACCCGCTGGTCGTGGCCTTGATCGCCTTTGCCTCGACGGCGACCTTTGCTTTCCCCTTCTTTGTCGTCCTGATTCCGGCGGTCTTGCTGGCACCGCGTCGCTGGCTGCTGCTCGGCCTGCTCAGTGGCCTGACCAGCGGACTGGGGGGCGCGGTACTGGTTGAAGTGTTTCATTTCATGGGGCGCGAAGTGGTCATCGCCCGCTTCCCCCAGTTGCTCGAATGGGGTCACTGGCAAATCGCCAGCGAATGGCTGAATGACTATGGCTTGCTGGCACTGGCAGTCATTGCCGGTTCGCCGATTCCGCAAACGCCGGCGATTTTCGTGTATTCGTTGAGCGAACCGTCGACATTTGGCGTCATGATTGCCGTTGGCATGGGCAAGACGGTCAAATACGTTTTCCTGGCCTGGCTGACGGCACGCTACCCGGCGCGTTTTATCGCCGATTACCAGCAAACAGTGAAAAATATCCAGAAATGACATACACTTAGTTACCGGCAGGTTTTCTGTCGGTGTGTGTCCGTAGTGTAAAATCTTCTACACACCTTCCAGAGGAAGCAAGGAGATCGACATGCCGACCAAAGCCAAAGTAAAAGCGCCAAAGCTTTTTCTGCAGAGCGGTGAGCAAGCGGCAGTTCTGCGTAAAAAACTTGGTTGCAACCAGTCGGATTTCTGGAGCCGCATCAAAGTGACGCAGTCGGGTGGTTCTCGTTACGAATCCGGGCGCAAGCTGCCTCGTCCGGTTCAGTTACTCCTGCACCTGGCCTATGCGCCTGAAGCCCAGGCTCAGGCGCTGCTGACCTTTCTGCGCGAATCCGAATAGAAGCTTAGTGCCCTGCAAGAAACCATAAAGCCCGGGTTGTCCGTTTTGGATGACTCGGGTTTTTACCATGAACTCAGAGGCTTGAGGCCAACCGGGGCGATACCGCGCGAAGTTAGTGCAGGAAGCGGGTTGCAGATTCTAGGTCGGAATAGATCTTGCTCTTGTAGAGCGCCGAGACAAATTTCTGCCAGATGATATCCGGCTCTCCCAGGCTGAAGCCATAGAACCCGTTCTGACCATAGTCGTGGGCGCGCAATGCCTGTGAGCGGACGTGGGAGGTATCCGAACTCCCCAGCTTGATGGTCGTGTCGAACCAGGTGTTCAAGGGCAGGTTTTTGTCCGAGCGTGCCCGGAAACCGTAACGCGAGACCTCAACCACCAGGATGGGAATTTCCTCCTTGCCGTCGGGCGTGGTGAACGCCACCTGCGCCGGACACTTCACGGAAAAGCGCGGGTGGCTCCGGGTGGGGGCAGCACCTTCCTGATTGTCTTCCACGGCAGGCAGTACAGCCCGATAGTCCGGTAAGTCATAAGTCGTCTGGAGCAATGCCTTTTTGCGCGGACTCAGGTTCTTGAAGGTATTTGTTCTTACGTTGAAAAAGTAGTCGATCAGCTCGGGGGACAATACCGGGTCATTGGTGGTAAAGAAGCGCCGCCTCGGGAACTGGATATTGGGCAGCTTGGACTTCATGAAATAGGTATAAAGGTTCTGGCGAGCCGGTTTCGAAGCATAGTGTTTGCGGAAAAGCTCCGGTGCCTCCCTGAGATCGAGCGTCGCGCCGACAGCCGGGGCGCCATTGACGAAGTCATAGCTTTCCACGACATTTGCCGTGAGCCGCGTAAAGCACAACAGCGATTCGTACATTTCGATATGCCGCGGGTTGACCGCGATGACCAGATGGCGGGTGTCGAAACAGGTGGTGCAATACTCGTACATGAACTTGATCAGCGGAAACAGGATGCTGCCGCCGGTTCTGCGGAAGTTGCGATGTATCGCCAGTGCCGAAACCTCGGCAATCTGTCCCTCCTTGATGCGGACAGCGCTCAGGTCGAAGATTCTTTGCAGCGGGATGCCGAGCGCGCTCTCCCGGATCAGCGAAACGGTGCCGACCACCTTGCCGTCATATTTGGCGCACAGGGTCGTCGTTGTCGGCAGGGCGTGATAGATCGTTACCCGCAGGCCGGACGGGTCAGGTGTCATGAAGCCGCTTTCAACATAGGCATTATGCAGCAATGAAAAGCAGGCTTCGAGTTCTTCTTTCGTTTCCGCCAGCTTCAGCACCAGATGCTCGTTGGGTTTCGGGTTGCAATCCACCATCGAGCGGATGATCTTGAAACGCTGCTTGCGAGGCAGGTGCGAGACGACCCACTTGGCGAACTGACGCCACTGTTTTCGCGCCGCAGAGTGAATTTTTTTGAACATGTCGCGGACCACCTGAACGGAATATTTTCCGTCACCATACACACATGCAAAAGCAAAGTGAAGCGCTGTCCGGGTTCCGGCAACTCATGCACCATGCCGGAATTGCCCGAGCCGGGCCTGTACGGGGCAGGCCACGATGTCGGGCCAGGGGGTCAGTCGAGCTTCTTCAGATAATCCTTGGTAAAAATTTTGTCAGGCAAATCACGCAGTTTCATGCTGTTGTAGTCAAGAACCGATTGCTCGCCGCTACGCATGGCGTCATCCATGACCAGACGGGTCGGGCGGATACGGCCTTCCATCTTCTGATAGTTTTCGTATTTGCAGGTTTTCAGCAGGCGGTTGGAAAGCGAATAGAACTCGGCCTTGTGCGGCCAGTTGTCCTTCTGGTTGACCCAGTAGATGACCTTCTGATAGGTAACGCCACGATCGACGGCGTTGAGTTCCAGGACATGGTAGGTTTCCGAGCCGATGGTTTCGCTGCGCAGCAGTTTCGGATTGTAGTCACCGGCGAAGTTGGCGCGTGCCAGGTCGCCGTTGGCCACCTGTCCGGTCAGACGCTGCGACAGGGCGATGCGGATCGGTTGCGATACGTCGGGCATGAAGATCCACAGATCACGGCCTTTCATCAGGATGATCTGGCCGCGTTCGGAAGCCGGTTCGGTGACCATGACCACCGTATTGCTGTTGCCTTTTGACAGTACCCGATATTTCCGGCCTTCAGGCTCCTGGCCGGATTTGGTGGTCACGATACTGATGTCAACCTGGAAGCCTTCGGCAGGGAAGCGGACCAGGTCAGCCTTTTCGACAATCGAGCGGGCGAGGGCATCGTCGGCTGGTGCCTGTGGCTGGGCTTCCTGTGCCCTGACGGAAAGGGGAAAAAGCAACAGTAAAAGGGACGCTGCAGCCACGACAGCCTTGACACTTCGATGCTTCATCGTCATGATTTCCAAAGTTTTCCTCCTTCATGCTTGGCCTTGAAAAGGCAGAAAGTTACCTGATGAGTGTTGTTCGCATTGAACACGTGACCAAGGATTACCAACTCGGTGATCAGAAGGTCCGGGCGCTGAAAGATGTTACCTTGTCCTTCGAGCCCGGTGTGTTTCTTGCGATCGCCGGCCCTTCGGGCAGCGGCAAGTCGACGCTACTGAATCTTATCGGATGCATCGACAATCCGACAAGCGGAAAAATTTATATCAATGAGCGTGATGTCAGCGACAAGACGCCGGATCAGCTCGCCGATTTGAGAAATCGCTCGATCGGCTTCATTTTTCAGACCTTCAACCTGTTGCCGGTACTTTCTGCTGCCGAGAATGTCGAGTATCCGCTGTTGCAGCGCCGCGACGTTTCGGAGGCTGAGCGCAACAAGCGGGTGAATTATTTTCTGGATATCGTCGGGCTGTCGAAGTTTGCCAGCCACCGGCCCAATCAGCTGAGTGGCGGGCAGCGGCAGCGTGTGGCGATTGCCCGGGCGCTGGCGATTCGTCCATCCATCGTTCTGGCCGATGAGCCGACGGCCAACCTCGACCACAAGACCGGCGAGGAAATCCTCAAGCTGATGAAGCAGATCAATCGCGCCTTCAATACGACCTTCATTTTTTCCACCCATGACAAGCGCGTGATCGCCAAGGCCGACCGACTGGTACGTATCGAGGATGGTGAAATCACCACCCTGGGCGTCCGACGCGAGGACAAATGGTCTTTGGCGCGTCATCAGCCACCGCCACTGCAACCGGCGGCGGAATAAACCTTTCATCATCAGGAATAACAATCATGCGACTGTGTACAAAAACAAAATCCGCGCCTTTTGTTCCGCAACTTGCCGTACTCGCGCTGGCGTTGTGCATGATGACGCCGGTGCAGGCGGCAGGACGGGATGCCCTGTTCGGCCTCGACGAGGATTCACCCAAGGCGGCAGCAAAGGAAAAGTCCCCGGCGAAACCGGCGGGTGGGCGCGATGCCCTGTTCGGTCTTGACGAGGATTCACCCAAGGCGGCAAAGGAAGATTCTCCGGTAAAACCGGCGGGCGGGCGTGACGCCCTGTTCGGCCTTGATGATGACAAGTCTGCCGGGAAGAGTGCGGCCAAGCCCGCTGCCGAAGGCGGTGGCATCCGTGGTTTCCTGCAGTTTGAACTGGCACGTGCGACCGAGTCGCCGAAACACTGGACGAAAATGCTGACCCGTGCCGATCTTTCCTCGCAGGGCAATCTGGGTGGCGGCATCAAATGGAAGCTCGGAGCGCGTGTCGACTACGACGCCGCCTATGATTACAAGGATTACTATCCGGGCAAGGTGGAGCGTGACCAGCGTTTCAACGTCAGCCTGCGTGAAAATTACATCGACATTGCTGCTGGCGATTGGGATTACCGCCTTGGCAAGCAGCACGTCGTCTGGGGCGAGATGGTCGGGATGTTCTTTGCCGACGTCGTTTCAGCGCGGGACATGCACGAATTCATTCTGCCCGAATTCGATACCATGCGCATTCCGCAGTGGGCCGCGCGCGCCGAATATTTCAAGGACGATTTCCACGCCGAATTTCTGTGGGTTCCCGTGGCGAGTTACGACCGTATCGGCAAGCCTGGTGCCGAGTTCTATCCCTACCAGCCGGTGCCGGCGGGCATGAACGTGATCTACCGCAATGAGGATCGTCCGGCGCGTAACCTGAAAAACTCCAATTACGGCCTGCGCCTGTCGACCCTGCAGAATGGCTGGGATCTATCCGCTTTTGCCTATCGCAGCATGGACGTCGCGGCCACCTTTTACCGCGATTTGACCAGCATTCCCGGCACGGTCATCTATCGTGCCGAGCATGATCGCATCAGCCAGTTTGGCGGAACGCTGGGCAAGGATTTCGGCGATGTGGTGTTGAAGAGCGAGGCGGTTTATACCCGTGGTCGCCAGTACACCGTGTTGCGTGCGAGCGATCCCAACGGCGTGGTGCCGCAAAATACCCTTGACTGGGCCGTGGGCCTGGATTTCACCCTGCCGGCCGATACGCGCTTCAACGTCCAGTTCATTCAGCGCGTTTATTTCTCGCACGATGCCGACCTGATCTCCGACCGGCGTGAGGATGCCTACAGCCTGCTGCTCAATCACAAGCTGACCGACAAGCTGGAAGCGCAGGCGCTGCTGATCTCCAGCCTGAACCGGACGGATTGGCTGTTCCGCCCGAAAGTGAGCTGGGGCTTCGAGAAGAACTGGCGTCTGGTGGTCGGTGCCGACATCTTCAAGGGCGGACCGCTGGGACTGTTCGGACGCTATGACGGACAGGATCGGGTTTATTCGGAAGTCCGTTACAGCTTCTGATCCACCCTGCAAAAAAAGCCCGCCGTGGATGACGGCGGGCTTTTTTTTGTGCCTTGTTCAGGGGGCAGTGGGGATCAGCAGATCGCTCAATGACTTGCGGATCGATCGGGCCCATGGCGGTTTGCTTTCGCCAACACGGCAGAAGAAAGCGAAGTGGGTATCCGGTGAGGCTCCGGCGAGTTGTTCAAAGCGTTCGGTGAGCTTTTCCGCCCGGACGGCAAGTTCCGGTACGGCGGAAAACTTCCGGCCGGAGCGACTGTACCATCGGAAGATGATCGGTGTCATGGCTGGCTGGAGGTGCAGGCCGACCCGTGTGGCTGTCAGCCACAGTCGTTGCAGGGCCGCGCCGGCCTGCAGATAGGCGCTCAGTCCGTCGGGCTTCTCCCTGGCGATGAGCAGGAGATGCGCGGCGCAGGCGATGCCCGGCAGGAAATCCATCTGGATACGCGGTGCGATGGTGGCGCCCATGTAGCGGTTCAGGAAGTTCATGCGCTCCCAGCTTTTCATTGCCCAAGGCATGATCTTCACCGTCATCGGGTCGGCGCCGGTGGCCTGATCCGGGATGCGGTCGACGCTGTAACGGACATTCCACTCGATGATCTCGTAATGCACCGGGAACGCTTCCGGGCAGGTCAGGCGGATGTAGGCGTTATCCCAGAGCAGCCCGGCGACCGACAGGCGTTCCTGAAAGCTGCTGAAGACGCGTACCGTGAAGTTTTCGCTGACAGCGGCTTGCAGGGCTGCGCTTTGCTCCGGCGTGAGCGGCGTGGTGCGCATTGGCCGGCGCTGCACACAGCGTTTTTCGATACAGGCGACGAGCGGGTCTTCAGGCAGGTCGGCGGGTTCGAACTGGACGTCATAGATCGGTGCGCTGTCGGTGCAGCCATCGCGGATGCACCAGCGGGCGCACAGGCCGAAACGGGTTGCGGCCAGGCGCAGCGTTTCGAGCAGGGCGCCGTGCGACATGTGACTGGCATGACCGTCGAGGTCGTAGAGGACATGCTCGCGCGTATCGTAGCCATGGATGGCGATGCGTTTGTCGTCAAGAATTTCGAAACGCCAGGGTTGCGTGTTGTCGCCGCTGGGCGACCAGCGGGCAAGGTCGAGGATGTTGCTCAGGGTTTCACGGTTCATGGGGTACTCGTCACGGTGCGGGGGCAGGGCGGCGGCCCAGTTGGGATTTGACCAGGTAGACCATCAGGCGTTGCAGGGGGTTGCGATAGCCCCAGGGGCGCCAGGTTTTGATCAGGCGCATGGTGTAGCCGTCGAACTGGGTTGACCACGGCGCCAGTTTGACGTCGCCCCGCCCGAGCAGCAGTTTGAAGGTTTCGCAGGCAGTCACCCCGGCGCACAACTGGCAGGCGGCGATCGAGGACGGCCCCTTGTGCTCGGCCAGATTGACGCGCGACGCGTCGGCCAGATAGCCGCGCTGGAGCATCGCCGGGGAGAGACCAACGAGGAAGCGGATGGCCATTTCCAGTTCGCTCCTGCATTCGCCGAGACCGAAATAATCCTCGAAGGGCATGCCGCCGGGCGCGAAAGACAGGACGGCCGTCCCCAGGCCGAGGGGCGCGGCAGTGACCGCCGGAATGCCCTTGCGTTCGCAGGCGGCAAAGGTCATGCGGCGGGCGGCGAAGGCGAAGTAATCGAGCCCGTCGATGTAGATGTCGGCGTCCTTGAGGAAGTCGTCGACCGTATCGGGCTGAATGCCGGCGGGGAAGGTGCGCAGGTCGATTTCCGGGTTGATGTCCATGACCATCTTCGACATCACCTCGATTTTCGACTGATCCAGCGTGCTGACCATGGCCCCGGCCTGGCGGTTGAAGTTGACGATGCTGAAAGCATCGAAGTCGGCAATGGTGAAGCGGCTGATGCCGAGGCGGGCCAGCGTCAGCAAATGGACGCCGCCGACACCGCCCATGCCGCCGATGGCGACACGACTGTTTCTCAGCTTTTCCTGCTCGGCCTCGGTGACCCAGCCGATATTTCTGGAGAAAGCCTGTCCGTAATCGAATTCCTGCATGATGAGCGTCTCCGCTAGGGTTTGTCGTATGATAATACCTTGAACACTGATCGGACAGAACCATTGGAGTCAATGAAAAGCTTGCTTGCCGATTTTCGCCTGGCGATGCGCAACCTGATGCGCAACCGCTGGCGGACCTCTGTCGCGGTTCTGACGGTGGCTTTCGGCATTGTGGCGTTCCTGTTGGCAGGGGGCTTCATCACCTGGATTTTCCAGCAGATGCGCGAGGGGGCCATCCATTCGCAACTGGGACATATCCAGATCGTGCGGCCCGGGTATTTTGACAAGGGCATTGCCGATCCCTATTCCTTCCTGCTGCCCGAACAGTCGGCGGAGCAGTCCGGAATCGAGAAGATGTCAGGCTTTCAGAGCCTGGCACCACGCCTGTCATTCAGTGGCCTGATCAGTCATGATGACACCACCATCGCCTTCATCGGTGAAGGCATCGACCCGGTGCACGAAAAGCCGATCAGCAGCAGCGTGACCATTATGGCCGGCCAGGACCTCACCGACGCCAGGGAAAATGCCGTACTGCTCGGGCAGGGGCTGGCCAAGAGCCTCGGCGTCAAACCGGGCGATCAGGTCGTGCTGCTGGCCACGGCGGCCAATGGCAGCCCCAGCGCCGTGGAAGTGAAGATTGTCGGCACCTTCGCCACCATTTCCAAGGAATACGATGACTCCGCACTGCGCCTGCCGATCCAGGTCACGCGCAAGCTGATGAAGGTCAAGGGATCGACCTCCTGGGTCGTCCTGCTCGACAAGACCGAAATGACCGACGAAAAAGCCCGCTATCTGCGCGGCCAACTCCCCGCCGAAGGTTTCGAGATCATTCCCTGGAGTGCGTTGGCCGATTTCTACAACAAGACCGTCGAACTGTTTTCCAAGCAGGTGAACGTCGTCAAATTCATCATCGGCATAATCATCGTGCTGACCATCTCGAACACGCAGATGATGAGTGTGCTGGAACGCACCACCGAGATTGGCACCAGCCTGGCCATCGGCCTGCGGCGCAAGGCGCTGATGCGCATGTTCATTGCCGAAGGCGCGCTGATCGGCGTGGCAGGCGGCTTGCTGGGTGTCACCCTGGGCTATGTGCTGGGCGAGATCATCTCGGCGATCGGGATTCCGATGCCGCCGCCGCCGGGGATGGAGTCCGGCTATCTCGGACAGATCCTGATCGTTCCCGGGCTGGCGATGGAAGCGCTGATCCTGGCCATTCTGACCACCTTCATCGCTGGCATCCTTCCGGCCTGGCGGGCCAGCAACATGATCATCGTCGACGCATTACGGCGGAACCAATGAAACTGGAATTCACTCGCTGGTTTGCATTTGCGCTGCGCAATGTTTTTCGTCAGCGCGCCCGTTCGGCGGGGACCCTGGCGGCGATCAGCCTCGGGGTTGCCGGGCTGATCCTGGCCGGTGGTTTCGTGCAGGATATTTTCGTGAAACTGGGCGAAGCCGTCATTCACTCGCAGAGCGGACACTTGCAGGTGGCGCTCGACGGCTACCGTGAAGGGCGGATTCGCGAGCCGGAAACCTATCTGATCAAGGAGCCGGAAAAGCTGAAAAAGACGCTGGGCGAAGAAGCCGGTGTGCAACTGGCGCTGGCCCGGCTGGGGTTTGCCGGGGTGCTGAACAACGGCAAGCGCGATCTCGGCATCATTGGCGAGGGGGTCGAGCCCTCGTCCGAAGAAACCCTGGGCAGTTTTCTGAAGTATGTCGAGGGGCGGCCACTGAAGGACAGCGACAAGGACGGCATTGTCATGGGCTACGGCGTGGCCAAGTCACTGGGCCTGAAGCCGGGCGACCGGGTGAATCTGGTCATCAGTCTGGCACAGGGAGCGGTCAATACCCTGGATTTCGAAGTCGTCGGCATCTTCCACAGCTTCTCCAAGGATTTCGACGCCCGTGCCATCCGTATTCCGCTGGAGGCGGCGCGCGAACTGATGGACAACCGTTCGGCGCACCTGATCGTGCTGCTGCTCAACGACACCGAGGATACCGACAGGGTGCATGCCGCACTGAAGAAGAAATTCGGCCCGCAAGGCTATGAAATTGCCAACTGGCGCGAGCTTTCCGATTTCTACGAAAAAACCCTGGAGCTTTATGACCGCCAGTTCGGCGTGTTGCGCTTCATCATCCTGCTGATGGTGCTCCTGAGCGTGACGAACAGCGTCAACATGACGCTGTTCGAGCGTACCCGCGAATTCGGTACCCTGCTGGCGCTGGGTGACAAGCCCAAGGCCGTCTTCCAGCTGATCATGACCGAAAACGCCATTCTCGGCATGCTGGGGGCGCTGACCGGGATGATTCTTGGCTGTCTGGTCGGGATGTTGATCACGGCGATCGGTATCCCCATGCCGCCGCCACCGAATGCCGATGTCGGCTATATCGCCCAGATTCGTCTCCTGCCGCTGGATGTGCTGAGTGCCGGGGGCATCGGTTTTATCGCGACCTGCCTGGCGGCCATTCTGCCGGCACGACGCGCTTCCCGCCTGAAGGTGGTTGATGCCCTGCGTCAGGGTGTATGAGCCGCGTGTGGGGCAGGCTTCAGGGAAGTGTGGATAGCCCCTGAACCATGCCCTATCTCATTGTTGTCACCATTCTCTGGGCGTTTTCCTTCAGCCTGATCGGACAGTATCTGGCCGGGCAGGTCGATAGTGATTTTGCCGTGTTGGCGCGGGTTGTCATCGCGGCGGCGATCTTCGTTCCCCTGACCGCCTGGCGTGGCGTCCCGGCTGCATTGTGGCGCGGTTTCTGGCTTGCCGGGGCGCTGCAGTTCGGCGTGACCTACCTCTGTCTCTACCGCAGTTTCAACGTGCTGACGGTGCCCGAAGTGCTGTTGTTCACCGTGCTGACGCCGATCTACATCACCCTGCTCGACGATGCGCTGGCGCGCCGCTTCAACCGCTGGGCGATGCTCGCGGCGGCAGTTGCCGTGACGGGCGGCATCATCATCCGCTTTCGTCCGCTGCATGGCGACTACCTGCTCGGTTTCATCCTGCTGCAAATTGCCAATGCCGCCTTTGCTGCCGGACAGGTGCTGTGCCGCCGCCTGCTGCTGCGCTACCCGACAGAGATTCCGATGTACCGTTTCTTCGGGCATTTCTTCCTGGGTGCCCTGCTGCTGGCGCTCCCGTCCTGGTGGCTTTTCGGCGACGCCACGCGTCTGCCGCAGACGGCCATGCAGTGGGGCGTGCTGGCCTGGATGGGACTGTTTGCTACGGCGCTTGGCATGTACTGGTGGACCAAGGGCAGTACCCTGGTCGATGCCGGAGTGCTGGCGGTGATGAATGAGTTGCACGTCCCGGCCGGACTCCTGGTTAACGTGCTGATCTGGAACCGTGACACCGACCTCAAGCGCCTGTCGCTGGGCATGCTGGTGATCATGGCCTCCTTCTGGCTCAACCGGCAGGGTCGGCGGCGGGCGGTGGTTTCAGAGGCGGCGCAGGTGAATGGCAACCGATAGCTGCGCTCCCAGCCAGCCGAGGGCAGCGCCGATACCGCAGAGGGCGGCGATGTTTTCCGGCGAGAGCTGGCGCAGGACGAAGTTCCCGCCGTAGAGGGCGATCAGTTCGCCGACAGGCGCGGCCAGCAACTGCCCGGCCAGCGCGACCAGCAGCGCGGCAAAAAGGCCGCCGAGCAGGCCCTGAAGGGCGCCGAAATAGAGGAAGGGACGACGGATGAAGGCATCGGTCGCCCCGATCAGTCGGGCGACCTCGATCTCCGCCGATTGCGCGAGAATTTGCAGGCGGATGGTGTTGAAGGTGACCGCCACCAGGGCTCCGGCGAACAGCGCCGCCAGCAGCGAGACCGAAAGCTTGCCGATGCGCAGCAGGGCATCGAAACGTCGCACCCAGGCCGAGTCGAGCTGAACATGTGCCACTTTCGGCCATTCGGAAAAGCTTTTCGCCAGCCGCTCCAGTGCCTCCGGCCCGGTATCCGACGGTTCGACGATGAAAGCATCGGGCAGCGGGTTCTTCGGCAGGCTGGCGATGATCTCGCCCATGCCCTCGGTCGTTTTCAGGTGCTTGAGCGCTTCTTCACGCGAGACAAAACGCCAGTTGCCGATTTTGTCCTGACGCAGGCGCGCCTCGATTTCGCCCAGGTCTTTCCGGCTGGCATCGAGGGTCATGAACAGGCTGATCTGCTGGACGCCGGAGGCGCTGCCGGTGAGGGCGCGCAGGTTGTCGAGCATCACCCAGCCTGCACTGGGCAGGGCCAGCGCCGAGCCGATGACAACCAGTGACAGCAGGGTGTTGAGCGGCGCGGCGACCAGGCGGCGCAAGGCATCGCGCAGGGCGGCAAAATGCTGGGCGAAGAAGCGGCTCATGCGGCACCTCCTCGCGTGCCGGTGAGATGACCGTGCTCAAGCCGGAGAATGCGTGGCGAGAGGTGCGCCATCCACTGCGGATCGTGCGTGGCGATGATCAGCGTCACGCCGACCTGATGGAAGGCGCGGAAAATTTCGAGGATGTCGGCAGCGGTTTCGCTGTCGAGGTTGGCCGTTGGCTCATCAGCGAGCAGGATCGCCGGACGGCCGACGACGGCACGGGCAATGGCCAGACGCTGTTGCTCGCCGCCGGAGAGGGCAATCGGCAGGGCCTTTTCACGATCCAGCAGCCCCACCTTGTCGAGCGCGGCGCGGGCGCGGCGCTGTGCCTCGCGTTGTGGCAGGCCGAGAATGGCCAGCGGCAACAGCACGTTATCAAGCGCAGAGCGGTCAAAGAGCAGCTTCTGATCCTGAAAAACCAGCCCGAAATTACGTCGCAGGTAGGGAATGGCACTGCGCCGCAGCGCGGCAAGATTCTGTCCGTTGATCACGATGCTGCCGGAAGTCGGGCGCTCGATGGCGGCCAGCAGACGAAAAAGCGTCGACTTCCCGGCCCCGGAATGGCCGGTGATGAACACCATTTCCCCGTCGCCAATCTCGAAGCTCACATCGCGCAAGGCAGTGAGTCCTTCGGGATAGCGTTTGCAGACGGCGTTGGCGGAAATCATGGTCGGGAAGGGAGAAGAGGGAAGGGAAACTGCGCTATCGCCTACTCAAACAACGCATCAACATAATCCCGGGCGACAAAGGGGCGCAGATCGTCGATACCTTCGCCGACGCCGATGAAGCGGATCGGCTTCGGACACTGACGGGCAATTGCTGCGATGACGCCGCCTTTGGCCGTGCCGTCGAGCTTGGTGACGATGAGGCCGGTGACATTAATCGATTTGTCGAAGGCCTTGACCTGTGCCAGCGCGTTCTGGCCGATGTTGGCGTCGAGCACCAGCAGGGTTTCGTGCGGGCCACTCGCTTCGGCCTTCTGGATGACGCGCCGCACCTTGGCGATCTCTTCCATCAGGTGCAACTGGGTCGGCAGGCGACCGGCGGTATCAGCCAGCACGACATCGATGCCCCGCGCCCGTGCAGCAGAAATGGCGTCGAAGATGACCGCTGCCGGATCGCCCGATTCCTGCGCGATGACGGCGATGCCGTTGCGCTCGCCCCAGGCCTGCAACTGTTCGCGCGCCGCAGCGCGGAACGTATCACCGGCGGCCAGCAGCACCGACAGACCCTGCGCCTGAAAATACTTGGCCAGCTTGCCGATTGAGGTGGTTTTCCCCGCGCCATTGACCCCGGCGATCATGATGATGAACGGGCGTTGTGCGTCGATGACGAGCGGCTGCTCCAGCGGCAGCAGGAGTTCGTGCAGGGCGTCGGAGAGCGCCTGCTGGATGCCTTCCGGCGTATTGATGCCATCGCGTTTGGCGCGGGCCTTGAGCGCGTCGAGCAGATGCTGCGTCGCCTCCATGCCAACGTCGCTGGTCAGCAGCAGGGTTTCCAGCGATTCGAGCAGTTCATCGTCAACGCGGCCATGGGCAAAGATCGACTTCAGCTTGCCGCCCCACTGTTCGCGGGTTCGTGTAAGTCCGGCTTTCAGCCGTTCCCGCCAGGAAAGCTCAGGCGGGGAAGCCGTTGCTGGCGCAGTGTCTGCGTCGGCAGACTTCTTGAAGAAAGAAAACATGGGGTTTTATCTTTCGTGGCAATGGTTACCACGGAGGATGAAATATCCGTGGGAGATGGTGCTGCGTGAAAGGTGAAAGATGAAAAGTGAAAGGAAACCGATCCCGCCACGCATGCCATCGGCAGGGGGTTTTCACATTTCACCTCTCACCTTTCACCTTTCACTGTATTTCACATCAAGCGTTCGGGAAGGGCTGCGATGGTAAGATGCCGTCGCAACAGATTTTCTGCCCGCCATTCTAACATTGATGACCACACCTGCCATGAAGATGACCAAGCCTTTGCTGGCCTTGCTGTGCACGCTGCTGTTGCCGCTGGCCGCCCTCGCCAACCCCTTTGAACACCGCCTGCCCAACGGCTTGCGGGTGATCGTCAAGGAAGACCACCGTGCGCCGACAGTCGCGCACATGGTCTGGTATCACGTCGGCAGCATGGATGAAACCAATGGCACGACGGGCGTTGCACACCTCCTGGAACACATGATGTTCAAGGGAACGCCGAGCATCGGGCCGGGCGAGTTCAGCCGTCTGGTCGCCGCCGCCGGAGGGCGGGACAATGCCTTCACCAGCAAGGATTACACCGCCTACTACCAGCAGATTCCCAAGGAGCGGCTGGGCGAGATGATGCAGCTCGAAGCCGACCGGATGCGTCATCTCAACCTCGATCCCAAGGAGTTTGCGCAGGAAATCAAGGTGGTCATGGAAGAGCGCCGCCTGCGCACCGACGATCAGCCGCGTTCCCTGCTCTACGAGCAGATGCTGGCCACTGCCTTTCAGGCCCACCCCTACCGCGTGCCGGTGATCGGCTGGATGAACGATCTGGAAAGCATGACGGTGCAGGATGCACGTGACTGGTACGACCGCTGGTACGTGCCGAACAATGCTTTTCTGGTGGTCGTCGGCGATGTCGCACATCAGGACGTATTCCGGTTGGCTGAACAGCATTACGGGGCGCTTGCACCGCGTGCCTTGCCGGTGCGCAAGCCGCAGGTCGAGCCGGAACAGCGTGGCATCCGCCGCCTGACGGTCAAGGCTCCCGCCGAATTGCCGGTGGTGGTCATGGCCTACAAGGTGCCGGTGCTGCGCGATGTGGACCAGGACGTCGATCCTTACGCGCTGGAAATGCTCGCGGCCGTGCTGGATGGTCATGAGGCCGCACGTTTTTCGCGTCGTCTGGTTCGCGAACAGCGGCTGGCGGTCAGCGCCAGCGCTGGCTATGGCGCGATCTCGCGCGGGCCGGGATTGTTCTACCTGCTGGGCTCGCCGAGTGAAGGCAAAACCCGCGCCGAACTGGAAGCTGGATTCCGCGCCGAAATTACCCGCGTTGCCGAAACCGGCATCAGTGCCGAAGAGTTGGCGCGGGCGCGGACGCAGCTGCTTGCCAGCCAGATTTACAAGCGGGATTCGATGTTCGCCCAGGCCATGGAAATCGGCCAGCTAGAGGGGGCCGGGGTGCCTTATACGGCAGAAAGAAAACTGCTCGAAAAACTGCAAGCCGTCAGCGCAGATCAGGTACAGGCCGTGGCAAAAAAATATTTCGTCGACGAACAACTGACCGTTGCCGAACTTGATCCGCAGCCGCTCCCCGACTCACCCCGGGCTCGTCCTGCCGTCACCCTGCGTCATTGAGAGAAATGCGATGAGAAAACTGTTTTTTCTGCTGGCCCTTTTGTTGACCGCACCTTTCGCCCAGGCCGGGGTGAAGATTGAACACTGGAACGCTGTTTCCGGTGCGCGGGTTTTTTTTGTCGAAACCCACGCCCTGCCGATCCTCGACGTCAAGATCAGCTTTGCCGCTGGCACTGTCTGGGATCCGGTCGACAAGCCTGGCACCGCGTCGCTGACCACCAGCCTGCTTGATCTGGGCGTGCAGGGCATGGACGAGACGCAGATTGCCAACCGTCTGGCTGATCTGGGGGCGCTACTGTCCGGCGGTGTCGACATGGATCGCGCCTCGGTCGGCTTGCGTACCCTCTCCGCCGCCGAGCAGCGTGTCCCAGCGCTTGAGCTGCTGCGTGCCGTTCTGGTCAGTCCGCAGTTTCCTGCCGAAGTTTTCGAGCGCGAGAAAGCGCGCAACATCGCCGGCCTCAAGGAAGCGCTGACCCAGCCGGGGACGATTGCCAGCCGGGCCTTCTGGGCGGGGCTCTACCCGAGCCATCCCTACGGGCGTCATGCCACGCCGGAATCCCTGGCGACGCTGCAACGCGATGACCTCGTCCGTTTTTATCGTCAGCACTTCACCGCCCGGCGGGCAACCGTCACGATTGTCGGCGACATCACGCAGGCGCAGGCCGTTGACCTGGCGCAAATGCTGACGGCCGACCTGCCCACCGGCGGCGAAGTTGCCACGCTGGCCGAACCGGGGCTCGCCGACGCCGGTGAAAAACGCATCGCGCATCCGGCCGCGCAGGCGCATTTGCTGATTGGCCTGCCGACGCTCAAACGGGGTGATCCCGATTTCTTTCCCCTGCTGGTCGGCAACTACTCGCTGGGCGGCGGCGGTTTTGTCTCGCGGCTGATGCAGGAGGTGCGTGAAAAGCGCGGCCTGGCCTACAGCGTTTATAGCTACTTCATGCCGCTGGCGCAGCCGGGGCCATTCCAGATCGGATTGCAAACCAAAAAGGCGCAGGCTGGCGAAGCCCTCAAGCTGAGCCGCGAAGTGCTCGCCCGCTTTGTCGCCGAAGGTCCGTCTGACGCCGAAATCAGGGCGGCCAAGCAGAATCTGATCGGCAGTTTCCCGCTGCGCCTCGACAGCAACGCCAAGATCCTCGATAACGTTGCCGCCATCGCTTTCTACGGAATGCCGCTCGACTACCTCGACCGCTACGCCGAAAACGTCGAAAAAGTTACCACCGATGAAATCAGGGCCGCTTTTGCCCGTCATGTCCGGCTGGAGCAACTGGTAACGGTGGTGGTGGGCGGAGAGTGATGCCGGAGAACCGGGAAGGGTAAAATTGCTTAGCCCTTTCCGGCTTCCCGCGTCATCTTTCAGCGAAAAATGAATACTGTCCGCATCATCGGTGGTCAATGGCGGCGACGCCTGCTGCGTTTTCCGGATTCGGAAGGCCTGCGGCCGACGCCCGACCGGGTGCGCGAAACCCTGTTCAACTGGCTGGGGCAGGATCTGG
>CAYMYD010000001.1:43164-49827 GCA_964394535.1 uncultured Propionivibrio sp.
CCGACGCCCGACCGGGTGCGCGAAACCCTGTTCAACTGGCTGGGGCAGGATCTGGAAGGCCTTTCCTGCCTTGATCTCTTTGCCGGTAGTGGTGCGCTGGGCTTCGAGGCGGCTTCGCGCGGCGCGGCCCGTGTGGTGATGGTCGAACAGTCTCCCCGGGTCTTTGCTGCCCTGGAAGAGAACGCCCGTTTGCTCGATACTTCCGGGCGCTTGCAGATTGTGCGGGCAGATGCGGTAAAATTCGCCTCTTCGAGAAGCGCAGGAGGGGCGCGTTTCGATGTCCTGTTTCTCGATCCGCCGTTCGGAAAAGGCTGGATCGAGCGGATAGCCCCTTTCCTGGATGGTTTGTTGACGGATGACGGAACGATCTACGTCGAATCCGGGGAGGCGCTGGATTCTCTCGGAAATTGGCGGACGGTACGCAAGCAGCGTGCCGGCCAGGTTTTTTATCACTTGATGCGGAGCGGCAAATCCGATGGCGCTTAACCGGCGTGTGGCAATTTACGCAGGCACTTTTGACCCCCTGACACGGGGACACGAGGATATCGTCCGGCGGGCGGCAGGGCTCTTTGATCAGTTGATTGTGGCGATTGCGGCCAGTCAGGCCAAGCGCCCTTTCTTCTCGCTTGAAGAGCGTTCGGATATGGCGCGTGAAGTACTGGCGCCTTATCCGAATGTCGAGGTTTGCAGCTTTGAAGGTTTGCTGATGGATTTTCTGCACAGCCGGGGGGCGAAGGTCATCCTGCGCGGCCTGCGTGCGGCCTCGGACTTCGAATATGAATTCCAGATGGCCGGGATGAACCGCAATCTCTACCCGGAAGTCGAGACGTTGTTCCTGACGCCGAGTGAGCAATACACCTTCATTTCGGCGACGATGGTGCGGGAAATTGCCATTCTTGGTGGCGACGTCAGCAAGTTCGTTCGACCCAGTGTCAAGGAGCGGCTGGCAAGAAAAGTTGCCGCTTGATTATTTTAAAAAAGGACCCATCCCATGTCTTTGAGAATTACCGACGAATGTATCAACTGCGACGTATGTGAAGCCGAGTGCCCGAACGAAGCCATTTCGCAGGGCGATGAAATCTACGAGATCGACCCCGCCAAGTGCACCGAGTGTGTCGGCCATTACGACACGCCGCAATGCGTCGAAGTCTGCCCGGTGGATTGCATCCCGCAGGACGAGAACAACGTCGAAACCGAAAACCAGCTGTGGGCGAAGTACGAAAAGCTGACCGGCAACAAGCGCCCCTGATTGAAGCGGGGTTAGTGCAGCTGTTCCTGCAATAGTTGCTGGACGCGCTGGCCAACCGCGCTGATACCCTGCACCTGTGACTCCAGATGGCTCTCCATCTGGAGCAGTTCGTTGATCCGCTCTTCCAGTGTCTCGGTCGCCTGATGGATGCGCTTGATGCTTTCCAGACGGCGGCGGAGCTGGATCTGATGTTCGCGCACCTGGGTTTCCATCGGCGCCATCACCGCTTTCAGCCAGGATTCGGTATCGCGGTTGGCGCGCTCGAAAGCGCGCCGGATCTGCACGGCGACTTCATCGAAGAATTTCTGCGTGACCCGCCGCTTGTCGTGGGTCAGCAGCAGGACGGGCGTATTCAGATGGGCGTCGCACCACTGATCCAGACGGTTGATTTCCTTCAGGTAGCGGCTTAAGGCGAAACTCGTCGGGGTGCCGAGCTTGAGGCCGTGCTCGACCGAGAATTTCTTGTAGACAGATTCCATCATGACCAGAATTTCGGCGATTTCCGCGTCGGACTTGGTCAGGTTCTCGCGTGCCACCTCGAAGAATTTTCGCATGGCTCCGGAGAGGCTTTTTGAAAAGGACGCTTCGTCCATTTTCTCGCGCGTGCGCTTGGTCAGCTTGCTCAGGGCATCCAGACCCAGGTGGCCGAACAGCCGGTTGGAGAGTTGCGTGAAGACGCTGCGCACGGCGTGATAGCGTTTCAGGGCGGCTTCGAACTCTTCCTTCTCGATATTTGCCTTGCCCATCATGTATTCGACAACCCCCTTGTTCTTGCCGCGCAGCTCGGTGAGTTCGCCAAGTTGTTCGCGCAGGCTGGAGAGGCGCGATTCGAGCAGGCTGCTCATGCGCTGGTGGATGTCCTTGAATTCGTTGCTGGTGTCGTCGAAAATGATTTCCTGCTTGGCCGGGATGAGCTCGCCGGAAAGCGCCTGCTCCAGGTCAGCAATGCGGCTGCGTTCGAGCAGGGCCTGATCGTTGTTGATCTTGGCGACCAGCGCCTTCTGGGCCGATACCGGAAAAACCTGGCGGGTCGGCAGATCCAGCGTCCGTGCGCAGTCCTTGACCTGGCGGGCAAGCTCGGCGTTGATTTCTTTGCTCGAACGCAGTTCGTCCCACAGGCTGTCAATCTTGTTGAGGACGACGATGCGTCCTTTCTTGCGTCCGCCCGGTGTGCCGACATGCTCGCGCCAGGTCGTCATGTCCGACTGCGTGACGCCGGTATCGGCCGCCAGGATGAACAGCACCGCATGCGCGTTGGGCAGCAGCGACAGGGTCAGTTCCGGTTCGGTACCGATGGCGTTGAGTCCCGGTGTGTCGAGGATGACCAGTCCCTGTTGCAGCAGCGGATGCGGAAAGTTGATGATGGCATGACGCCAGCGCGGAATCTCGACCAGGCCGTTTTCGTCCCGGCGGGCGTTGGCCGCGTCGTCCTCCTGCCCGAAGCCCAGCTTGTTGGCGATTTCGGGGGAAACCCGCTCGATTTCACTGATCGAGCGCAGTGCCTCCTGCATGGCTTCCGGCGAGGTGGTATCGAGTTCGATGACCTTCCATTCGTTGAGAAAACGCTTGTATTCACCGATGCTGACATTTGTTTCGCGGGTCTGGATCGGCAGAAGCTGGATGCACGGCGCTTTGTCAGCGTCGTAGAGCAGCTCGGTCGGGCACATGGTGGTCCGTCCGGCCGCCGAAGGCAGCATGCGGTTCTTGTAGTCGGCGAAGAAAATGGCGTTGATGAGTTCCGATTTTCCCCGGGAGAACTCGGCGACAAAGGCCACATTCAGCCGATCTTCGCGCAGTTTGTCCTGTAACTGATTGATGCGCAGGTCGATCTGCGCATCGCTGATCTCGTTCTCGGCCAGCCAGCAACGATAATCTTCCAGGCTGGCGGAAAGCTGAGAGCGCCATTCGCTGTAGGCGGCAAATTGCTTGGCAAGCGTCATGATCGGAGCCGGATGGGAAGATGGCGTGACTCTACCACACCGGCGGAAAGAGAGAAGGGGCAAGGATGGCCGGATGTTTTTTGGCTTGTGCCTGGTAAAACACTGGTTCCGTTCAGCGCTGGCAATGCGCGCAGTAAAAGCTGCTGCGACCGGCCTGGCGCAGGCTGCGGATCGGGCGCTGGCATTGAGGGCAGGCTTCGCCTGCGCGGTCATAAACGGCGCAGTGAAGCTGGAAGCTGCCGGCCCCACCGTCGCTATGCACATAGTCACGAACGCTGCTGCCGCCGGCGGCAATCGAATTCTGCAAGGTGGTGCGGATGGCTTCGGCGAGTCGCTGGCAGCGTGGTCGGGAAAGGCTTCCGGCGGCGCGCAGCGGGGAAATGCCAGCAAGGAACAGGCTTTCTGACGCATAGATGTTGCCGATGCCGACAATGCGGTGGCTGTCCATCAGCAGCGGCTTGATCGGCGTGTTGCGCTGGCGGGTCAGCGCGTACAGCCAGTCGCCATCGAATTCCGCCGACAGGGGCTCGATGCCGAGGACGGCGAGCAGCGGGTGCCGTTCGACATCCGTTCCGGCGTGCCAGAGCAAGGCGCCAAAACGGCGCGGGTCACGAAAACGCAAAGTGGTTTCGGCAAAATCGAGGTCGATATGGTCGTGCTTTTGCGGTGGCGTTCCCGGTGCGACCAGACGCAGGCTACCAGACATGCCAAGATGCAGGATCAGCCAGCCCCCGCTGCCCCGGCTTTCGCAGTCGAACAGCAGGTATTTGCCGCGCCGCTGCAGGGCGTCGATACGCAGACCGGCGAGTTGTCCGGCCAGCGCGGCGGGCAGTTCATGACGCAGTTTCGGGACACGAAACGTCGCGCTGAGGATGCGCTGCTGGTGTAAATGCGGTAACAGCCCTAGGCGGCTGACTTCAACTTCCGGCAATTCCGGCATTGCTGCTTCTCCTGAAACTCAATAACATGCCATTTTGGGTTCGCAGCAAACCATTATGCAGCAAAGTGTTCTAACTGTTTCTACCGCAAAGCGTCTGGCAAGGATTCCATGAAAGATTTTCGCTTCCTGAGTTGTATTCCCCCGCTGTTACTGGGGCTGTGTGTCGTTGTGCTGCCTGCGATGGCCGCGCCGTCGGCGCTTTCGCAACTGCGACCCGGCGAGGTCGATTATGCCAATCATCCCGGACAGGTCGTCTATCAGGTGCTGCTGGCCGAAATTGCCCTGCGCCGTGGTAATCCTGATCTGGCAGCGGCGGCCTATGCCGATCTGGCCCGGCGATCCCGCGATCCGAAGGCACTGGAGCGGGCCGCTGATACCGCTGGTTTCGCCCGCCGCTACGATCTGGCGCTCGTGGCAGCACGCCAGTGGGTCGAGGTCGAGCCCGGCTCAAAGCAGGCGCAATATACGCTGGCCAGCGCGATGATTCTGGCCAATCAGCTCGATGAGTTGCCCCAGGTGCTGATCGGCATGCTGGAGGCCGACAAGTCGACGCTTGGCGAGAACCTGCTCGGCATCAACCGCATGCTGTCGCGCATTCCGGACCGGCAGGCGGTCTTTCAGGTGGTGGACAAGGTGTGCCAGCCATTTTTTGCGATCGCCGAAGCGCATTACGCCGTGGCGGTGGCGGCGGCGATGGCCGCTGAGCATCCCCGCGCCCTGAGCGAGGTGCGGCGCTCGCTGGAGCTGCGCCCGGACTGGGAGATGGCCGCCGTGTTGCAGGCCCGGGTGCTGGCCAATACCTCGCCCGCTGGCAGTATCGACTATCTTTCCGGCTATCTGGAGAGGAACCCGCAGGCGCAGGAAGCGCGGCTCCTGCTGGCCCGGCTGTTTCTGGGCGAGAAACGCTATGACGATGCGCGTGAGCAGTTCGACCGCCTGCTCAAAGCTTCGCCGGACAATCCCGAAGTGGTGTTTCCAGTCGCCATGCTGGCGCTGCAATTCAAGGATCTGGAGCAGGCCGAGGCCCGCTTGCGCTATTTCCTGACCCTGCCGGGGGCAAACAGGAATCCGGCGCTCTACTACCTCGGGCAGATTGCCGAAGATAGCGGCCGCACGGCAGAGGCGATGTCCCTGTATGCCAGCGTTAGCAGCGGCGAACACTATGTTCCGGCGCAACTTCGCCGGGCGCGCTTGCTGTTCGATCTGGGACGTTTCGAGGAAGCACGCTGGCAGTTGAGTTCGGCCAAGACGACGACACCGGAAGAACGCATCCAACTGGCCATTGCCGAGGCGGGTCTGCTGCGCGATGCCAAACAGCCGCAAGCGGCCTTCGACCTGCTCGACGGATTGCTTGCCAAGCATCCCGACCAGGCGGACCTCTTGTATGAAACCGCCCTGCTGGCCGAGCGGCTGGACAAGATCGAGCTGATGGAAAAGCGTCTGCGGTGGCTGATTGAATTGCGCCCGGACAGCGCCCAGGCTTATAACGCGCTCGGCTACTCGCTGGCCGACCGCAAGCTGCGCCTGCCGGAGGCGTATCGCCTGATCGAAAAGGCGCTCAGCCTGTCGCCAGAGGATCATTTCATTCTCGACAGCATGGGCTGGGTCCTGTTCCGGCTGGGGCAACCGGATGAGGCGCTGCATTACCTCGAACGCGCCTTCGCCCACCATGAAGACCCGGAAATCGCCGCGCATATCGGCGAGGTGATGTGGGCGCAGGGGCGCCAGGACGATGCCCGCCAGCTCTGGCTCAGAATGCTGAAGAAGCATCCGTCGAGCGAGGCACTGGGCGAAGTGCTCAGGCGTTTCGGGGTTTCAGAGTGAAAGGTGAGATGTGAAGGCTGAAAAGGGAGAGACGGGTGCGCCAGCAAGTTTTTTCGGCTTGCGCCGGGTAAAAAGCCCGTTTGTTTCCACAAAATCACGGTGGGCTGACGGTTTTACCACCCTTCTCCCTTCTTCCTTCTCCCTTCCCGCAATCGCCTTGCTCTGCGCGCTTGTTCTGCTTTCCGGCTGTGCGACGGTACCGTTTTTAGCGCCGCCGCGCGATGCGCTGGAGGATTTCGTGCTGGAAGGGCGTTTTTCCCTGCGCCACGAGGACAAGAACCATTCGGGGCGACTGCGCTGGCAGCATGTCGGGGCACGCGATGAGGTGCTGCTTTCTTCCCCCTTTGGCCAAGGAATAGCCGAGATTGTCGCCGACCCGCAGGGCGCACGGCTGACGATGAATGATGGCAAGACCTACGGCGCGCCGGATGTCGAGAGCCTGACCCGAGAGGTACTGGCTTATCCCTTGCCGCTAGGACGGCTGGCCGACTGGGTGCGCGCCCGCGCCGGTAGCGGGACGATCGAACGCGATGCTCAGGGACGTTTGCTGTGCCTGCGCCACGAAGGCTGGCGCATCGATTACGCCTATGAGGACGACAATCCGCAGGCCCTGCCGACCCGCATCATCGCCGATCGCGCCGGCGAATTCGAGTTGCGGCTGCGCATTGAGGCGTGGAGTGCGGCAGGAGGGGCAGATTGACGCAGATACG
>CAYMYD010000002.1:0-2956 GCA_964394535.1 uncultured Propionivibrio sp.
TTGATCATCGCGGCGGAATCCTCTTCCCCCAGTCCGGAACCGACCATGGCGTTGAACATCTGTCCCGCCGCTGCGGTCGCTGGCTGGAACAGCCCGGCCTGATGCGCGCTCTGGATGACAATATTCATGTCCTTCTGGTGCATCCATGCTTTAAAGCCGGGCTTGAAGTCCCGATCGAGCATGCGTTTTCCATGCTTTTCGAGAATGGCCGAACTGGCCGAGCCGCCCATCAGGGCTTCGCGTACCTTGGTCGGGTCAACCTGATGGCTTCTGGCAAAATTCAGGGCTTCGGCCACCGCCAGCACGCCAACGCCGGTGAGAATCTGATTGGCAGCCTTGGCGACCTGGCCTGCACCGGATTCGCCAACGTGCGTGATCGTCCTGCCCATACATTCAAGGGCCGGTCTGGCCCGGGCAAAGCCTGCTTCCGAACCGCCCACCATGATCGTCAGGGCACCGGCAATGGCCCCGGACTCGCCACCGGAGACGGGCGCATCCAGAAAATCAATGCCACAGGCCAGCAGGTCGAGCGCGATTTTCCGTGCCGCAGCCGGCAGAATGGTGCTCATGTCGATGGCCAGCAATCCGGCCCTGGCACCAGCGCAGACCCCGGATTCCCCCAGCATCAGCTCACGTACATCGGGCGTGTCGGAGACCATCGAAATCACCATGTCGACTTCACGGGCCAGGGCTGACGGAGAGGCCGCAACACTCGCCCCGGCGTTAACCAACGGCTCCAGCGCTTCGGCACGACGCGCCCAGACCGTGAGCTCATGACCACCTTTGATCAGATTCAAAGCCATGGGACGCCCCATGATGCCCAGCCCGAGAAATCCGATTTTCATGATTTTTCCTCCGAAAAAACAAACCGCCAGCCTGGCGGGCCAGACTGGCGGACAGATCGGTCAACAGAAATTACTGTACCTGGATTTTTGCAGCGCGGACAATCTGCCGCCACTTGGTCGTTTCCGCAGCCAGGTGGTCAGCAAGTGCCTGACGCGTACCGCCCAGCGGCGCAGAGCCCATGTCGGCGAGTTTCTTTTTGACTTCCGGGTCGCTCAGGATTTCATTAACCACCGTGTTCAACTGATCCAGAATGGCGGCAGGCGTGCCTTTCGGTGCCAGCAGCGCAAACCATGTCGATGACAAAAGCTTCGGGAAGCCGAGTTCGGTCGTCGTCGGCACGTCCGGCAGCGCCGAAGAGCGGGACGGGGACATGATCGCCAGCGCCCGGAGCTTGCCGCCCCGGATCTGCCCGACCACGCCGGGAACCAGCTGGAACATGGCCTGGATGTCGTTCGCCAGGAGATTGGTTGTCGCCAGACCAGGGGCCGAATAGGGGATGTGCACCATCTTCGACGAGGTTTCCATCATCACCAGTTCGGCGGCCAGGTGCATCGAGCTGCCGTGGCCGGTCGAACCATAATTCACCGCATCCGGGTTCTTTTTGGCGTAGTCGATGAATTCGGCAAAGGTTTTGGCCGGAAACTGGTTGTTGACCACCAGGATGTTCGGCACGTCGGCAACCAGGGCAATCGGTACAAAACTGGTTTGCGGATCAAAGGCCAGATTGCGGTACAGGCTGGGGTTAACGGCCAGCGTTCCGGCCCAGGAAAACAGCAGCTTGTAGCCGTCCGGCGCAGCCCCGGCAACAATCGTTGCGCCGATGTTGCCATTGGCACCACCGCGGTTATCGACGATAACCGACGCTTTCATCCGCTTGCTCAACTGGTCGGCAATCAGACGGGCGATGGCGTCTCCGGTTCCTGCACCGCCCGGTGCCGGGACGACGATCTGTACCGTTTTTCCGGCTTCCGGCCAGTCGGCTGCCGTCGCCGACGTCAAGGCACCGAAAGTCAGGAGCGCAACAGCGCTCAGTTTTTTCAAAGAATGAAGCATGATGATTCTCCTTTTAGTGTGTCGTCACGGGTTGCTGCCTGTTCAAGCGGGTCAAACATTATATTCGTGCGCGGCGCGCGTGGCGGTGCTGATCTGTTCATCGGTCACGCAGACGGGGAGAACACAGCCCGGCGCAATCATCAGCCGACGTCCCCGGGTCTGATCCAGCGCATCCCGGACTTCGTGAACGATTTCCTGTTCGCTGCCGTGAATCAGGGTGCCATGCTCTTCAATACCACCAACGAGCAGACCAGGGAAAATCGTCGAGGCCTGGTTCAGTTTCGGTTCGGTCAGGCGGTCATGCCAGTTGAGCATTTCGACCGGATATTGGGCCAAGCGTTCGAACATGACGTCCTCGCCGTGCAGATGGAGCATGTTGAAGCGGGTCTTGCCCTGGAGCGCCTTGAGGATTTCGAGATCGTAGCGGCAACCGAACTGCTCGTATTCTTCCGCCTGCATGAAGCGGTACGAGGCCATCTGGGTGGCAAAAAAGAAACCGTGAGCGCCGCAATCGATAGCATCCAGCGCAAAGCGGATGGTGACCTCGGTGATGACCCGGAGCGCATGATGCAGCGCCTCCGGCGCGCAGCGCATATCGGCAAACAGTTTTTCCGTTCCGAGTTTGCGGGCCGTGGTCAGCGGGCTGAAGATCGTCTGCAGGATCGGCACTTTTCCGCCCAGGGCCTTTGCCGTTGCCGCCAGCGCCTTGTTCTGCCGACCGTAGGAACCCTCACGCACATCCAGGGAGCGCAAGCTCAGCCAGTCCTCGGTACGTGCCACGCCCGGCTTGATGACTTCCCGGGCGCCATTGGCCGCTCCCCGATAGACGGACACCGCGCCCCAGTCCTCAACGCCATAGGTACCGGAAGGCATGAACTTGAGCAGGTCAAAATCCCATTTTTCCTGCCAGGCCAGCATGTAGGCGGTCAGCTTGTCCGGATCCAGATCCTCGTCGGGATAATGCCGCCACATGGCGACCGGCACCCGATCCGTCTGTTTTCCGAAAATTGCTGCCTCCAGCCTCTGCCAATGATCCATTTTCAATCTCCTAAGCGTG
>CAYMYD010000002.1:3056-23767 GCA_964394535.1 uncultured Propionivibrio sp.
GAAAATTGCTGCCTCCAGCCTCTGCCAATGATCCATTTTCAATCTCCTAAGCGTGCAAAACAAATCTTTGATCCACAGATTAGAGGCAAGGATTTCCGGGTTTCTAATCCGTTTAATCTGTGTAATCTGTGGATTTGAAAGGATTTTTCATTATTCGGGTAGCAGTGTTCAATCTATCATCGAGGGGAGACGGCAACAAATGGGTTGTTACAACAGCACCGTTTGTCGGCAACGAACACGGCAAGCGATTCAGGCAGTCTTTTTCGGCCCAGGATGATCGCCCACCTCTGCGCACATGAGTTGCAGCAGCAGCTTGGCGTACATTGGGACCTGATCCGCATCGCGCCGCACGCAGACGTTGAGTTGTCGCGTGGCCCACGGCTCCCGCAGCGTGAACACGCAAAGATCCTCATTGCCACCCCCGTTCAGTATCGACCGGGGAACGATCCCGATGCCGACCCCGGACTGGACGAACGCGACCACGGCGGAAAATCCCGCGACCTGGATACGGGCATCCAGTCGGCGTCCCATCGAGGCCGCCTTGCCAACCAGAAAGGTGTGGATCGCCGTCCCGCTACGCAGGGAAATGAACGGTCGGTTGAGGCAATCGGTGAAGCTCGCCACGCCGTTTTCCCCGATCTCGTTAGCCCATTCGCGGGGGGCAATGACGACCAGTTCGTCCTTCCGGTAAGGGTGAAAGACCAGTTCAGGGTGCTCGTCCCCCCAGGTCACGACACCCAGATCAGAGCGTCCGGCGACGACGGCGGCAATGATGTCGCGACTGAGATGCTCTTCCAGCGAAACCCGGACATTCGGGTAGGCGCGCAGAAAGGCCTGAAGATCGCTAGGGAGAAATGAAGCAATTGCCGTACTGGTGGCACAGAGAGAAACACGGGCTTCAACCCCATCGGCGAACGGGGCCAGATTGGCGTGCATCTGCTCCAGTTCGGCGAGGCATCGGCGGCAATGATCAAGCATCACCTGACCGGCGCGGGTCAGGGAAACACCGCGTGCTTCCCGGTCAAACAGGCGGGTACCGAGCGTCGCCTCAAGCTGCTTGATGCGCAAGCTCGCCGAAGAAGGTGCGAGAAAGCAGTCCGCCGCTCCGCGCGAGACATTGCCGGCATTGGCAATGGCCACGAAGAGCTTGATGTCAGTCAGTTCGTAACGCACGGGCCCTCGGCTGTTTGGAACAGTGGTCATTTAATATGAAAGACAGTAAGGAGAGAAGAGAGAGGAGTAAAGCGAACGCTCCTGCGATTTTGCTCCTCACTCCTCACATGGCTCAGTCCTCCTCGACGAAAACCTCTTCGCGTTTCTTGCGTAGCGCCGGAACCAGCACCGTCACCATGATCAACGCGGCAAAAACCAGCATGGTCGCGCTGATCGGCCGGGTCAGCAGGATCATCGGATCGCCCTTGGAGAGCAGTAGCGCCCGACGCAGGAACTCTTCCATCATCGGGCCGAGGATGAATCCGAGCAGCATCGGCGCCGGTTCGCATTCGAGTTTGCGGAAGATGTAGCCAACCAGACCAAAAACAGCCATGAAGTAGACGTCGAATGTCGTGTTGGACAGGCTGAACACGCCAATCGCGCAGAACACCAGAATCGCCGGGAAAAGGAAGTGATACGGCACCATCACCATACGCACCCAGAGTCCGATCAGCGGCAGGTTGAGCACCACCAGCATCAGGTTGCCGAACCACATGGACGCCACCAGCCCCCAGAATAGCGTCGGCTGCTCGGTCATGACGGTCGGGCCGGGCTGGATGCCCTGAATGATCATCGCGCCGATCATCAGCGCCATCACCGGGTTGGACGGAATGCCCAATGTCAACATCGGGATGAACGAGGATTGCGCACCGGCGTTGTTGGCCGCCTCCGGTGCCGCCACGCCTTCGATGGCCCCCTTGCCGAAATTGGCCTTGTTCTTTGACACCTTCTTTTCCAGTGCGTAGGCGGCAAAGGACGAAAGCATCGCCCCACCGCCGGGCAGAATGCCGAGGATCGAGCCGAGCATGGTGCCGCGCACGGCGGGTGCGGCAATCGCCTTGAAATCTTCCTTGTTCAGCATCAGCCCGGTCACTTTCTTGACCACCAGGCTGCGCTCGCTTTCATCCTCAAGGTTGCCGATGATCTCGCCGAGCCCGAAAATGCCCATGGCCACCACCACGAAGTTGATGCCATCGACCAGATCCGGCACATCGAAGCTGTAACGTGCTATCCCGGAGTTAACGTCGGTACCGACGATGCCGAGCAGCAGGCCGAGCACGATCATCCCCAGCGCGTTAACCAGCGAGCCGTGCGCCAGCACCACCGAGGCCACCAGGCCGAGTACCATCAGCGAAAAATATTCGGATGGGCCGAATTTCAGGGCGACTTCGGCCAGCGGCGGCGAAAACAGCGCAATCAGCACGGTGGTCACCGAACCGGCGAAGAAAGAAACCAGCGCCGCCGTCGCCAGCGCCTTGCCGGCCCGCCCCTGCTTGGCCATCGCGTGCCCGTCAAGCGTCGTGACAATCGAGGACGATTCTCCGGGCAGATTGATGAGAATCGCCGTGGTCGAACCGCCGTACTGGGCACCGTAGAAAATCCCCGCGAGCATGATCAGCGAAGACACCGGCGGCAGACCGAAAGTGATCGGCAGCAGCATGGCGATGGTCGCCACCGGACCCAGTCCGGGAAGAACACCGATGGCGGTTCCGAGTATCGTGCCAATCAGGCAGTAGAAAAGATTGTTCAGGCTGCCTGCGGTTTGCAGTCCCAGCCAGAGGTTGTCGAACAGACCGATATCCATGTCAAATCTCCTTAGCCGCCGAACCAGGAACCGAACAGCTGCAGCGGCAAGCCCAGTCCCTTGACAAAGACCAGCACGCAGAAAACAACCAGCCCACTCGCGATAAGCACGGAATTTCGTTCAAAACGGGTCTTCTTGCTCGCCAAGGCACTGCCGACGATGAGAACCACCAGCGCGACAAGCAAACCAGCGCGGGGCAGCAGGAAGGCAAAGGCCAGCGTCGAGAAGATGATGAAAAACGCCTGTTTCCAAGCAAACCTGCCAAGCGATGCCCCAGGTTTGAGCAAGCCGCGCAGCAAGGCCAGAATGCCGAAAAATATCAGCAGACAGGAAAGTACGGACGGGAAATAGCCCGCCCCCATCTGCCTTGCCGTCCCGAAGGGATAGTCGCGGGCGATCCAGAACGCGATTGCCCCAAAAGAGATGTACAACACCCCGGTCCAGAAATCCTTCGGACTCTTGATCACAGATGACACTTCAACTCTCCCGAACGATTGACATTTATCAAGCAGGGCTGGTGACCAGCCTGCACATGGAGAAAAAAGTCGTTTTCGCTCACGACACCCCGTCACACCCGGCTATTTTCTTCGAATTTGTGGAAGTTCCAGCCTTGATGTGTCCGGACATGACACCGGCTTGTCTGTGCGGCATCCCGAATTCCTTCCCCTGTTGTTCCGGCAAGATGGCCGCCCGGACGAAACTGCCCCAAGCTTCCTTATTGCACTGACAGCTCGAATCTAACACTGGAAAAAAAAGGCAACAAACGGGCTGTCACAATGCCAGCGTTTGTCTGACGCGAACGCTGGAAGCGCCTGATCGCTTGGTCACGATCCGCAAATGAAAACGGCTTCCATCGCTGGAAGCCGCTTGAATACTGGTAGGGCGTGAGGGGATCGAACCCACGACAAACGGATTAAGAGTCCGCTGCTCTACCAACTGAGCTAACGCCCCACAAAGGGTGGGTGATTCTACTACATGAGCAGCATTCCTGGTAGGTCGGGGGAGATTCGAACTCCCGACCAACGGATTAAAAGTCCGCTGCTCTACCGACTGAGCTACCGACCCGAAAAAACAGGAACGCGGATTATAGGGAGCACCCGCAGGCCTGTCAATTCGTTAAGCAGAAAAATTCGTTACACAGAAAAAAATGGGGCGGGCACCGCGATTTTCTGCGGCAACCGCCCGATCTCGTCAGATGTAACCCTGCGCCATCATGGCATCGGCCACCTTCACGAAGCCGGCGATGTTGGCGCCGGTCAGGTAGCTGAAGGTGCCGTCTTCACGACGACCATGAATCAGGCAATGCTTGTGGATATTCTGCATGATCTCGTGCAGGCGGCAGTCGACTTCTTCGCGCGTCCACATCAGGCGCATGGCATCCTGGCTCATTTCCAGGCCGGAGGTGGCAACACCGCCAGCGTTGCTGGCCTTGCCCGGCGCAAACAGGATGCCCTGGCTTTCAAAGAGTTTGACGCCTTCGTTGGTCGTCGGCATGTTGGCGCCTTCGGCGACGCACATCACCCCATTGCGGATCAGCGTCTTCGCATCTTCCTCGTCGAGCTCGTTCTGCGTGGCACAGGGCAGCGCCACGTCGACCGGCACATCCCATGGACGGCAGCCCGGACGGAACTCGGCACCGACCTTGGCTGCGAATTCGCTGATGCGGCCATAGCGAACGTTCTTGATTTCCATCAGCTCGGCCAGCAGTTCGGGGGTGAAGCCGTTCTTGACGACAACCGTGCCGGAAGAATCGGAAGCGGTCAGCACCGTGGCACCCAGTGCCATGGCCTTCTCGATCGCATACTGGGCGACGTTGCCGGAACCGGAAACGGCAACACGCAGGCCATCGAAAGTACGACCTTTGAGCTTGAGCATTTCCTCGGCGAAGTAAACAACGCCATAGCCGGTCGCTTCCGGACGGATCAGCGAACCACCGTAGCTGATGCCCTTGCCGGTAAACACGCAGTCGGTGCGATTGCTGAGTTTTCTCATCATGCCGGCCATGAAACCGACTTCACGTCCGCCAACACCGATATCGCCCGCCGGTACGTCGGTGTCGGAACCGATATGGCGGAACAGTTCGCTCATGAAGGCCTGGCAGAAGCGCATGACTTCGCCACTGCTCTTGCCTTTCGGGTCGAAGTCCGAACCGCCTTTGGCACCGCCCATCGGCAGGGTGGTCAGCGAATTCTTGAAGGTTTGCTCCAGCGCCAAAAACTTCATGATCGACAGATTGACCGTCGGGTGGAAACGCAGTCCTCCCTTGTACGGGCCGATGGCGGCACTGTGCTGAATCCGGTAGCCACGATTCACCTGAACTTCGCCATGGTCATCGACCCAGGTCACGCGGAAAATGATGATGCGCTCCGGTATGAGCAGGCGCTCAAGCAGGCCATTTTCGGCATAAATGGGATTCTTCTGGACATAGGGCCACAGCGTTTCCATGATTTCGGTCAGCGCCTGCATATATTCAGGCTGGTGCTCACTCTTTGCTTCAATGCCTTGCAAGAAACTTTCCAGCGATGAGTACTTCACTTTTTTCTCCAGATCAGGTTTAAATAACTACAAACTTCCAGAAGCCCGAGAATGCTGCCCACAGGAATTTCAGGCTCAAAAAACGCGCCCTGGGCGCGTTCCTTTGCCAGTTGCGTGCGGGAGGTGAA
Organism: uncultured Propionivibrio sp.; assembly: GCA_964394535.1. Classification (GTDB taxonomy): domain Bacteria; phylum Pseudomonadota; class Gammaproteobacteria; order Burkholderiales; family Rhodocyclaceae; genus Propionivibrio. Next base: position 8,517 of record CAYMYD010000002.1, read on the forward strand.
CACCTTGACAAGCTGCCGGCAAGCTCTCGTCGACTACCGTAAAAAAACGTTGCTTTGCAGATTACGTTGACAAGCCATACAAAAAAAATTCAATTTTTTTTGTAAATCTCACGGCAAGCTTCGAGTGCTCAAAAAAATTGGCGGCCTATTCTGTTTCCTGATCGCGATGCCGCGCCTGCCGCTGCGCCAGCCGCACGGCGGCTTCTGTCGGGATCACTTGGCGTGACAGCAGACCACGCAAGCAGCGGGGGCTGCCGCGTGCGCTGCTGCACTGGTAGTCGGCAAGCAGGGCTTGCTGTACGGTGTCTTCGGGCCAGCCCTGCGCGCACAGATCGTCATACAGCGCGTCGACCAGGGCTTCGGGCGTCAGCCCGGTGCGCTGCGCCTCACCCAGGTCGCGTTGCTGCCAGAAGCGTTCCGAAAACGCCAGAAAGGCGTAAAAAGGCGAGTCCCCACTCAGCAGCAAGGCCAAGGAACGCCTGAAGCGTCCGGAATTGGCAAGGCGATCCCAGAGACGGGCAAAGCCGTGCATCCGGCGCAGCGTCAGCGCATCAACGGCCGCTGTCGACAAGACGGTATAGGGCGGCGCAGGGTCATAAACCATGCCGAACGCTGCGCCATGGCGGATGATCGGGGTGCCGCGCAAGCGCTTGAGGAAACCCAGCTGGATCTCGTGGGGCTGCAGGGCGTAGAGCCGGTCGAAACCGGCGGCAAAACTTTCCAGTGTTTCACCGGGCAGGCCGAAAATCAGGTCAGCGTGCACATGCACCTTGCCGCTGTCGACCAGCCAGCGCAGATTGGCAATACTTTTTGCCTCATCCTGCCGCCGCGAGATGCGCTGCTGCACCTGCGGATTGAAACTCTGGATACCGACCTCGAACTGCAAGACACCGGGGGGAAAGCGGGCAATGAGCGTCTTCAGCCGTTCCGGAAAACGATCGGGAATCACTTCAAAATGTACGAAGAGCGTCGGCGATTCGTCCAGGCGGTCGAGGAAGAATTGCAGAATGCGCTCGCTTGCCGCGATTTTCAGGTTGAAGGTGCGATCGACAAACTTGAAGTTTCGCGCCCCGCGCCGGTAAAGCCCGTGCATGGCCGCCAGAAAGCACGCCGGATCAAAATCCTCAACGCGATCATCGAGTGCGCTCAGGCAGAACTCGCACTTGAACGGGCAGCCGCGCGAGGCTTCGACGTAGAGCAGACGGTGCGCCAGATCGGCATCGCTGTATTCGTCGTAAGGAAGTTGAATTTCCGCCAGCGGCAAGCGCTCGCCAACGATGAACTTCGGCAGGCGTTCGCCCCGTTCAAGCGCACGGCACAATGCCGGGAAACTCGCCTCGCTCCAGCCAGCGATGACGTGATCGGCCAAGGCGACGATCGCCTGATCCTCCGGCTCGTAACTGACTTCCGGGCCGCCGAGAACGATGTTCACCGCTGGCCGCTTGGCCCGCAAAAGACGAACGACCTCGGTCGTCTGCACCACGTTCCAGATATAGACGCCGAAACCGATAATCTGCAGGCGCTCGCCTTCATCCGGCAAACTGTCGAGCGCAAGCAGCAACTCATCGACAATTTCCGTTGCCGCCCGGGCAATCGTGAACTCGCGCAGCAAGGCCCGCCCACGCAACTCGCCAAGATTGGCCAGCAGATAGCGCAAACCGAGCGAGGCGTGGATAAAACGGGCGTTGAGCGTCGAGAGAATGATTGCAGGCATGGGGAGATTTTAAGGCCCCGGCGACAAAATCTTCCTCCTGCAGGACGAAACAGCGCGCTGACTGCTCGTCACCCCAACCATTCCGCCAGCAGATCAAGCCGCAGATGCTGTTCAACCGCATCGGCGAGCCGGTCGAGGTCGCGTTCGCGCCGGGCGTTGGCGTCAAATACGACCTGTGGGCGACATCCGGCCCAAGTCAGCAGGGCATCAAGTGCCGCCGGGTTGTCAAACAGGCCGTGGCAGTACGTGGCGATGATCTGCCCGTCAGCGGATACCGCACCTTCCGTCTGCCCGTCGAACAGGGCAAGCGGCGCAGCCAGCGCCGGGCCGTGCGTCACGCCCATGTGGATGCGGTAGCCGGTCAACGCGGGCGAGCCGGGCAGGGTCAGCGTGCCACTGACGTTTTGCAGGGTTTTTTCCCGAAGCAGGCTTGTTTCGTAGTCGAGCAGGCCCAGCCCCGGCTGGCTGCCCGGCGTGCCTTCAAAGCCCTGTGGATCATGGATTTGCCGTCCGAGCATCTGCAGGCCGCCACAAATACCGATCAGTTTGCCGCCATAGCGCAGATGGCGGCGAAGCGCCTCTTCCCAGCCCATTTCACGCAGCCATTGCAAATCGTTGCACACGGCCTTGGAGCCCGGCAGGACGATCAGGTCGGCCGCCGGCACCGGATCGTGCGGCCCGACAAAGGAAAAATCGACCTCCGGATGAAAGCGCAGCGGGTCAAGATCATTATGGTTGGAAATGCGCGGATAGGCCGGGGCGATGACTTTCAGCCGCGTCCCGGCCTTCGCCTCCTGGTACCGTGGCACCGCATCTTCCGCATCGAGATACAGGCCATGCAGATAGGGCAGCACCCCGAGTACCGGCTTGCCGGTGCGCGCCTCCAGCCAGGAGAGGCCGGATTCCAGCAGCTTGATGTCGCCGCGAAAGCGGTTGATGACAAAGCCCTTGACCCGCGCCTGCTCGCTGGGCGAAAGCAGTTCCAGCGTCCCCACCAGATGCGCGAACACGCCGCCCCGATCAATGTCGGCGACGAGGATGACCGGACAATCAACTGCCTCGGCAAAGCCCATGTTGGCGATGTCGCGGGCGCGCAGATTGATTTCCGCCGGGCTGCCGGCACCTTCGACGATGATCGCGTCAAAACGCTGACACAGGCGCCCCCAGGATTCGAGCACCGCCTGCATCGCGCGCGGCTTGTACTCATGGTAATCACGGGCCGACAGTTCGCTCATCGCCTGACCGTGGATGATGACCTGCGCGCGCTTGTCGCTGGAAGGCTTCAGGAGAATCGGATTGAAGTCGATTTCCGCCGGAACGCGGGCGGCCAGAGCTTGTAGCGCCTGAGCGCGGCCGATTTCACCGCCATCGACCGTCACCGCCGAATTCAAGGCCATGTTCTGCGGTTTGAATGGGGCCACGCGCAGACCACGCCGCGCCAGAATCCGGCACAGCGCCGCACAGAGTACGGATTTTCCGGCGTCCGAGGTGCAGCCCTGCACCATCAGCGCCGGTGTTCCCGAAGTTGCGGTCACTCGGCTCATGAATGCACTTTCTGATGCTGGGAACTCAAGCGTACCGTTTCACCGACGATCACCAGCCCCGGTTCGTGGTGATCAATAGCGCAGCTTGTCAGTTCACCCAGCGTCGTCACCAGCACGCGCTGCGTCGGCAGGGTGCCGTTCTGGACGATGGCGACGGGCATGCCGGGCGGCATGCCGTGTTCCAGCAAACGTTCGCTGATCTTGCCGAGGTTGAAAACCCCCATGTAGAAAACCAGCGTCTGGCCGGGTTGCGCCAGCGCCGGCCAGTGCACATGGGTTTCGTTGCTGGAAAAATGGCCGGTGAGAAACACACAGGCGTGGGCAATGTCACGGTGAGTCAGTGGAATGCCCGCGTAGGCGGCACAACCGGTTGCCGCGGTGACACCGGGAACGACCTGGAAAGGAATGCCTGCTGCAATCAGCGCCTCCATTTCCTCGCCGCCACGCCCGAAAACGAAGGGATCGCCACCTTTCAGACGCAGTACGCGCTTTCCGGCCTGCGCATGTTCCAGCAGCAACTGGTTGATTTCCTGCTGCGGGCGGGTGTGCTTGTCACGCGCCTTGCCGACATAAATGCGCTCGGCGTCAGGACGGATGAGTTCGATGATCTCCGGCCCGATCAGCCGGTCGTAGATGACCACATCGGCCTTCTGCATCAGGCGCAGGGCGCGCAGGGTCAGGAGCTGCGGGTCACCGGGGCCGGCACCGACCAGATAAACCTCACCACTTTGCACGGGGTCCTGCTCAGCCGCCAGCGCCTTCTCCAGTGCTGCACGGGCATGGTCGGCATGACCGGCGAAAGCCAGTTCACTGACCTCGCCTTCGACGATGACGCGATGGAAACAGCGGCGCATTGCCATATCGGGAAATCGTCGGACGATTTTTTCGCGGCAGCTCGCCAGCAAGCTGGCCAATTCGCCGTAAGCCTTGGGAATCAAGGCCTCCAGATGCCGGTTCAGCTGGCGCATCAGCGCCGGAGAGGCGCCGCCGCTGGAAACGGCAATGCGTACCGGCCCACGCTCGATGGTATGTGGCAACAGGGCGGTACTGAGCCCCCCGGGAGTCGCGACGTTGACCGGAATCGCCAGCGCCCCGGCAGCTTGCGCGATGGCCTGATTCACGGCGGCATCGTCCGTCGCGGCGACAACCAGCTTGTGTCCATCGAGATCACTTGCCTGATACGGGCGCTGATGGAAAACAATGCGGCCATCACCGATCAGCGCCGCAGTGGCGGGTGCGAGTTGCGGCGCAACCAGGGTGATTCTGGCATTCGCTGCCAACAGGCGTTCCAGCTTGCGCGCTGCAATCACGCCGCCGCCGACCAGCAGGCAAGGCTGTTCCGAGAAGTCAAGGAACAGCGAAAGCCAGGGGCGCTGGCCGGGTGAAGTAGTTTGTTGTTCATTCATGATCTGTTTCCTTTATAGAAAAACCCAATGTCCCTCAGGGCGGTTCGCAAACCGCCCCTACAAGCTGTTCCGTAACACAATGCGCATGACAAATATCGCGCCAACACCCGCCGTAATGACGCCGACCGGCAATTCCTGCGGAGCCAGCAGGATGCGGCTGAGCAGGTCGCTGCCGACCAGCAGGGCGGCACCGATCAGCAAGGTTGGCAAAAACGCCTTGCGATGCAGGGGGCCGGTCCAGTGGCGAACGAGATGCGGCACCATCAGGCCGATAAAGCCGATGACCCCCGATGTCGCCACAAAGCAGGCCGTTGCCATCGCGCAGACGAGAAAGGTCTGCTGTCGGAGTTTTTCGGGGGCGACGCCCAGACTGTGCGCGGTCAGATCGCCGGTCAACAGGGCATCGAGTGCCACATTGCGGCGCAGGGCAAAGATGAGAACCGTCGCAAGACCGATGAAGGGCAGGAACAGGTTGTTCCAGCGGGCGGTTCCCAGCCCGCCCATCGTCCAGAAGAGGACGGTCTGGGCGGCCCGCTGGTCGCCCAGAAAGGTCATGCCGTAGGTCAGCGCGTTGAACAGGAAGGAGACCGACAGCCCGGCAAGGATCATCTGACCGGGGCTATGGTTGGCGTAGCCCCGCAGCAGGAGCAGGACGGCGGCCACGGAAGCGAGCCCCCCCGTCATGGCCGCCAGCGGCAGGGTGAAGAGGCCCAGCACATCGCCGGTAAAGGTGATGACAAAAACGGCCCCTGCCGCCGAACCGGAGGAGAGACCGAAGAGATAGGGGTCAGCGAGTTCGTTGCGCGTCACGGTTTGCAGCAGGAGGCCGGTCAGCGCCAGACCGGCACCGACCATCAGCCCCAGCAGCACGCGCGGCAGACGCAGTTCGATGATGATGCGGTGCGCCATGGCGTATTCCGTCTCTGAGGCAGCGGTCGCCAGCAGCTTCAGGCTTTGCCACAACTGCCCGGCAGCAATGGGAACGCTGCCCTGGGTGACAGCCACCATGCTGAGCAGCAGCAGGAAGGCAGCGATCAGCAGGTTGGCGAACGGCTTGTACGGCATGGGTCAGGGCCTCACCAGTGCTTTGGCCAATTTTTCAATCGCCACGATATTGGAGGGTCCGGGCGTCAGCTCCTCGTAACGCAGGCCGATGAAGCGCCGGTTTTTCACGGCAGCGTTGTGCTTCATCAAGGGGTGGGCCTGCAATTGCCGGAACAGTTTTTCCGCGCCGCCATCGTTCGGATAATCGAGCAGGATCAGGAAATCCGGATCGCGCTCGGCAACAGCCTCCCAGGACACATAGCCCCAGCTCGTTTCCAGATCATCCATGATGTTGCGTCCGCCCGCGGCTTCGATCAGGGCCGTCGGCATGGCGTACTTCCCGGCGGTCAGAATCTTGTCCGACCCGGAATCATGGAGAAACACGCGCGGCAGCTTTTTACCAGCAGGTTTGGGCAGGGCGGCAAGGCGGGCTTTCCAGCCTGCAATTTTTGTGCGCGCCACCTGTTCCTTGCCGAAAATCCGGCCGAGTTTCAGAAAGTCGCCGTAAAGCAGTTCCATCGACGCACGCGGCCGATTTTTATCGATATGGATGCAGCTTTCCGTGAGCACCAGGGTCGGGATGCCGTATTTTTTCAGGGTCGTCGGCGTCACGTCCCCACCGACACTCATGCCGTAATTCCAACCGGCAAAAAAGAAATCGGGCTGTACCGAGAGGATGTTCTCCAGCGACGGTTTGCGCGGCACGATTTCGGGAATGTTGCCAAGCGCCCTTTTGAATTCTGGCGTCATCTTGTACCAGCCGGTCACCCCCGTCACGGCGATGATGTGCTGGTGCAGGCCCAGTTCCAGCCCCATTTCGGTCATGTTCATGTCGTGGAACACGGCGGCCTTGGGTGGCGCGGAAAAGGTCAGCGTTTCGCCACAACTGTCGACGCTTACCGGAAACGGTTGCGCGTTGGCCGCACCAATAAGAAAACACAGAAAAAGAAGGCTGGAAAGAAGGTGAAAACGTCTCATGCTCGGGCTTCCCTTTGCGCCGCCTCGCGCTCCATCCGTGTCGGGCGGGGGGATTCAAAAATGGCGACCGGCGCTTGCCGCCCCGGCACCTTCACGCGATGGACATCCATCGCAAAGACCGGGTGTACATGCGTCTGGCTCAAGGCCTTGGCCGCCTCGTCGATCACCACCAGCGCCCCCTGATCCAGAATGGCGACCCGCCGCGCAAAGCGGTTGATCAGCGAGAGGTCGTGCAGGGCAGCGATCACCGTGATTTCCAGTTCGCTGACCATGTCGAGCACGTCCGAACGGGTACGCAGATCGAGGTGATTGGTCGGCTCGTCAAGCAGCAGGATTTTTGGCGTCTGCGCCAGCGCCCGGGCAATGGCCGCCCGTTGCTGCTCCCCCCCGGACAGGGTGCCGATACGACGTTCGCTCAGGGAGGAGAGACCGCAGCGATCAAGCGACTGCTGGATGATTTCATCACTTTCCTGCCAGCCCGACTCGCCGAAAAACGGGGTTCGCCCCAGGCTGACGTACTCGCGCACACCAAGCTGCGCGTGAATCTGCTCGTTCTGATTGACGATGGCGACAAGACGGGCGCGTTCGCGTGGCGGAATGTCCGTGAGCGGTCTTTGCCCCAGGTGGATCGTGCCGCTCTCTGCCTGCAAACGGCCGATCAGGAGTTGCAGCAGGCTTGTTTTCCCCGAGCCATTGGGCCCGACCAGCGCCAAATGTTCGCCAAAAGGCAGGCTCATGCTGACACGATCAATCACCGTCCGCGGGCCACGCCGGAAAGTGAGCTGGTCGAGCACAAGCTGAGGGGTGAAAGTCAAAGGGTTCATGCACTACTCCAGCCGGAAAACAATCGGCACCAGCACCCGGCTTTCCACGGCCACCCCACCGCGCTGCGCCGGAACAAATTTCCATTGACGAACAGCAGCCTGTGCCGCTTCGTCGAGAAGGGCGCTGCCCGAGGACTGCTGCAACTCAAGCTGGGCAGCACGGCCACCAGTCGAAACCAGCACGCGTAGCAACACCTGCCCTTCTTCCCCGCGACGTCGTGCCAGTGGCGGATAAGCCGGACGCGGATTGCTGAGATAGTCGGCGGCAAAAATCGCCGGGGAATACGTGCCTTCGCCTGAGGATGCGGCGCTTGATGCGTGGGCGGCAGGACTTCCCGCCGTCGCCTTTTCTCCGCCTGACGCCCCGCCCTCACCGCTGCCTGCCGGTGCCAGGGCCGCCTGCATGGCGTTTTCCTCGGGCATCTCATGGCGTTCGCTGATTGCCGCTGGTGGCGCGGGAAGGGCTTGAGGCGCTGCAACTGGCGCTTGTTTTCTCTGGCGCGGAGTGACTTGCGGCTTCGGGGCAGGCGGCGGCGGAGACAGCGGCGGCGCGGTCGCTTCGGCCATAGCGACTGGCAGCGGCTGTGCGGCGACCAGTTCCACCTGAATCGCCACAGGCCGGGCCGGTGCCTGACCTTCAAAACCCTGCGCCAGCAGACTGAAAGCGAGGCCGTGCAGCAACACCGAGCCCGCCAGCGCAAACAGGCGCCGTTGTCTGGATGCCACATCAAAATCCACCCGGCCTCCCGCAATTCATCGCCTAGAACTTCATCTCGGCGACGAGATCGAAGCGACGCGGCTCGCCCAGAACAAACTGGTTGCCGTTATAGGTATTGTTGGCATAAACCTTGTCCGTCAGGTTGCGACCAAGCAGCCGGAAGGCGGTCTTTTTGTCAAAGTGCCAGGCAAGGCTGGCATCGGCCACCGTGTAGGCCGGCAAGACCACCGTGTTGGCGACATCTGCATAACTCTTGCCGACATACCGTGCGCCGAGCGAAGCCTGCCAGTCACCCAGACGATAATGCCCCCACAGGTTGGCCGTCGTTTTTGGCACATTGATTGGCGTGTTGCCGGAACGATCGACCTTGTCGCGATCGATGAATTCATCGTATTCCGCCTTCAGCCGGGTGATATTGCCTTCAAATCGCCAGTTTTTTGCCGGAGAAATTGCCGCCGAGAGTTCAATACCTTTCGAGCTTTGGCTGCCCCCCTGATCGGTGAGCTTGGTGATCTGGTTATAGGTCAGGATATCGTCTTTCTTGATATGAAAAACGGCGGCCGTCCATTCGCCCAGACCATTGCCGAAATGCTGTTTGATGCCCGCCTCGTATTGCCGGGCTTTGGTCAGCTTGAAGTCCGTGTTGGCAGGGCTAATGCTAACCAGGTGCGCGACCGGATCATGCCCCTTGCTGGCGTTGGCGTACAGACTGGTTTCCTTGCTGAGGAAATGCGTCAGCCCCAGTCGCCAGGCCGTTCCGTTGATTTCCTTGCCGGAAAAGGCATTTTTCTGTTGCGCGGGCACATGGGCGGTTCTTGAGAGTTTGGCTTCATCGCGGCGCACACCGGCCATCAACTGCCAGCGATCATGAAATTTCCAGGCATCTTCCAGATAAAAGGCGTTGAACCTTGATTTGGTGCTCCATTGCACCGGGGCTTTGATGCCGTAGGTGTAATAGGAGCCATGCAGCGGGTGAGTGGCTGAGAGCGTGTCAAACGGGCCTTTTTTCCAGTCCGAGGTGTAGTCCAGATCGAAACGGCTGTACTCCCAACCCACGACGGCGCGGTGATTCCCCGCCTGCATCAGCGCTTCCAGACGATTGCCTTTCTGCACCATGTTGTGCTCGAAATGCCCGTAACCCCCGCGAGAAATCGTCCCGTTGGCATTCCAGGCATAAGCATCGGCGGAAAGCCAGAGCCGGTCCGACTTGAAGCGGTACATTTCATTGGAAAGGGTCAGCCAGTCATTGGCCCGCCATTCGGCACGCGCCTTCAGACGCAGGTCTTCGTAACGGATGGTCGCATCGCTGGTGTTGTAGTTTTTCTCGCGCAGCGATTTGATCACCTTGCCGTTGCTGGACGGCGTTCCCCAGTAGTTTTCAGGGTGCGCCTTGCTGTAGTCAGCAGTGAAGTCAATGCGCAGATCGCTGTTCGGTTGCAGGCGCAGCTTGCTCATGAGTTTGCCGCCATCGGCATCGCCCAATTGACGGACACCATCGTTATCGAAGCCGTGCACGTCGACCCGGTAGCTGGCGATTTCGCCCAGCGCCCCGGTACTGCCGAAACCGATTTGTTTGTAGCCCTCCGTCCCCGCGCCGAGCATGACTTCATGACTGGCGATGCGGCTCGGCTCCTTGCGCACGGCATTGATCGTCGCCCCCACCGTACCGCTGCCATAAACGACGGATGCCGGGCCGCGCAAGACTTCGATGCGCTCGTACCCCCAACTGCCAAAGGGATAGTTCTGTGTTCCCGCCGCCGTCTGGAAACGGATGCCATCTTCGGCAATGCCGACCGAGCCAACGCCGGTAAAACCCCGGGCCGAGTAGGATTGCCCCCCGTTGCCGCCCGTGCCGATGTTGGTCAGGCCAACGGTACGCACCACGGCATCGCTGATCATGGCGTCACCACGCTCCTTCATGGTATCGCTGTCGACGATGGCCAGGCTGGCAGGTAGTTCCATGCTGCTGACGCCGGTGCGACTGCCGCTCGTCGTCGGCAATTCCAGCCCCAGCGTGGCCTCACTGCGCTGCGCCTGAACTTCAACCGGCTTCAAAAGCGTATCAGCCTGCGCCAATGGCACAAGAAAAGCACAGCAGAGGGAAAGGAAAACGGGATTGTGTTTGAAGCGAAAATGTTTTTGCATGACAAAGACCTCCTGAACGTTGAGTAAAAACGTGCGGAAAGCGGTCTTCGACAAAACGCATGGCCACTCCCCGCGACACAACGGCAAGGTATCTTCGGGAAGCTGACAGCGAATACACGGATGCCCGGCAAAGGAAATGTGCAGCCAGGCGGCCGGTTTCACCCCACCCCGGGGGACACCAAACCAAATACCTGGGCCGGTCTTCTGACTTGCCTTCATCCTTCTCCGGCGCCTTCCCATGCACAAAGCACAGTGGCGTCTCGCCGGAGTCGTCAGGCCTACAGCAGCGGGGGCTGTGCCGGAATGTTTTCCATGGGCTGGAAAATTCACCGGCTTCCCGTTTCACCTGCTCTGCGGACGCAGAGCGAGGCACCCAAGACCCTTGCATTCTATGGGCTGAAGCCATGAATGGCAACTTCTGATTCGGCAAATGGACGTTCTGGAAACGCAGCATCCCGGGCCGGGCCGCGAAACCTCATCACGACATGCCGTGTGAGCGGATGTCCGGCTGATGCGTGAAAGCTCGGGGTGCCACCGCCGCCACCTCGGCGGTCATGTCCAGTGAAGCGCTTTGGTGACTTTGGTGGCGTTGATCGGTAACTCAGGGCGTATTCAATGCGGTCAGCATCTGGCACAGCTTGTCGAAACGCTGCACGGCGCTCTGATCAAGCTGCCCGTTGACCGAAACAAGCGACAGTTCGCAGCAGGCATGACCCGACGCGTCAAGGAAATGAATCGTGCGCAGTTGCTCGCCCTGCCGGACAAACCAGGTCTGACGGAGCTGTTTGCCGTCGATTTGCCAGTGGCCGTGTTCATTCTCGAAGTGAAAAGAGTCACCCCGCTGGCAGAATTCGATGCCGTCCGGCCAGCAACGGCTGGCCGAGCCGCCCCCGTTACGCAGTACAAGGCGCACCGCTCCCCATTGCCTTGCCGCAGCAAAGATCATCTCGCTGCTTTCACGCACCGGCGCAGCAACATGGGTGCCGGGGCTGTCTGCTTCGGCAAGGGCCGAAAGGACATCCCCCAGCGGCATGGCAAAGTGTTGCGCAACTTCGTCCAGCGTGCGATCGGGATACGCTTGCAGATAATGGCCGACGCAGGCTTTCCAGCCTTCCAGCCCCATGCTGAGCGAGCGTCCGGCCTTTTCCCCGGCTTTGGCATCGCCGGTCAGGTCGGCGTATTTATTGGCGTAACCACGCGGCGTGATCATCAGTCCAGCCTGGTAATAACTGCTGCTGTTGCCGATCAGCACCGTACTCAGCATGCCGATTTCCCCGTCAAGCAGCTCATCAAGTTGCAGGCGCTGGATGTGCTGCGCTTCGCGGTAGGCCGACTTGACGATGGCTACCGGGGTATCCGGGCGACGATGGTTCAGCAGGATGCGCTGGGCTTCGGCAATCTGCCCGGTGCGTCGCCCGCTCTTCGGGTTGTAGAGGGCGATGACGAAATCGGCACGCGCCGCCGCTTCGATGCGTTTGGCGATAACCGGCCAGGGCGTGAGCAGATCGGACAGCGAAATCGAGCAAAAGTCATGGGTCAGCGGCGCGCCGACCAGCGAGGCACAGGTGGAAAGCGCCGTGCTGCCGGGAACAATCTCCACGGCAATGCCCTCCCCCGGCATCCAGCCCGATTGCAACAGGACTTCGTAAGTTGGCCCGGCCATGCCATAAACACCAATGTCACCGGAGGAAACCAGCGCCACGACCTTGCCACTGCGTGCCAGTTCGCAGGCCTGGACACAGCGGCCGATCTCCTCGGTCATCGGGCTGCGGATGCTCTCCTTGCCTTCCAGCAGCCCTTGCCCTTGCAGGAGCTTGATGTAGGTGGAATAGCCGATAACCACCTCAGCCTCCGTGATCGCCTGCCGGGCGCGCAGGCTCATGTGTTCCGCAGCGCCTGGTCCCAGGCTCACCAGCAGGATTTTTCCTTGACTCATTCTTCCATCCTTTCAGCAATGGAAAGCGTGGCGTTTTTACCGTCACTTCCCAGGTATTTGAATTTTTCCAGCAGGAGCCGCCCCCCCGGAGCGACCGCCAGCAAGGCGGCCGCTTCAGAGACGGCAGGGGTTCCCATGTGTTTGAGCACGGTGGCCGAAGGGTTGGGGACTTCTACCGTGGCCAGCATTTCGGCGCTGAAGAAGCTCAGCGGCCAGTCGTGGCGGGCGGCCAGTTGCAGGATCGCGGCTTCGTCACTTTTTTTGTCGATGGAGGTGGCAACATCAATGCGCGAGCCGTCGATGCCGGTCAACGCCAGCGCCTGCTCCAGCGCCGCCTGCAAGGTGGCGAGGGAGGTTCCCCGGTCGCAGCCAATCCCCAGGGCAAGCCGGGTTGCGGGCGGGCGATAGACGATCAGATGCGCTGCGGCCTGTGGCATGGCGGCGCTGATTTCGCGCTGCGTGACCCATAACACCGCTGCATACGCTCCGGGGGGAACCTCCTCGATGCGCTTAAACAGCGTGATGTTGCCTGCCAGCGGCGTGGCATGGGGCCACCAGTTGGTCTTTCCGACCTCCTGCACGAAGGCAACGGGTTCGCCATTGACGACCGCCGCAGCCGCACGGGTCAGGGCTTCCTTGCTTGCTTCAACCCGCCAGCCGAGTTCGCGCCCGAGAATATCAACAGCGATGGTCTGGCTGACATCGGAGGCCGTGGTCAACACCGGCCTGGCACCGAGCAGCGCCGCCAGCCGTTCGGCGCAGGCGTTGGCTCCGCCGAGATGGCCGGAGAGGACGGGAATGACGAACTGCGCCGCTTCGTCGATCACCAGTACTGCCGGGTCTTTGTCCTTGCCTTTGAGGTGCGGGGCGATGAGGCGCACCACGGCGCCCAGCGAGACGAAAAAGACGATCTCGCGGTACTGGGCAAACAGGGGGCCGATCCACTCACTCAGGGTTTGGGGCTGTGGCGCGGAACTGTCGCAATGCTCCCCTCTCCCGCTGGCGGGAGAGGGGTTTAGCGGGGCGCTGCGGCAGCTTGCCAGTGGATTGGGCAGGCCCGCAAAGACATCGGCGAATTTTTCTGAAACCAGTATCTGCGCCTGCGGCAGCAAGGCGGCCAGCCGCGCCGCCTGAGCCGCGCCCTTGCGGGTGATGGCAACGAGAACGCTTGTCTCTCCGGTACTCATGACTGCTACCGCTCCTGAAAATTAAAATCCGTCATCGTTGCCGTCAGCGTCGCAGGGCGGTTCGCGAACCGCCCCTACGGAAAACGCCGGGGGAATGGAAAGCGCGGCAATCTTCGTTCATGTCTTGTTCCGCACCAGCATCAGCGAGAGGTAATTCACCTTGAGTCCGCGCAGGCTGGCGACACCGTGCACCACCCGTTCTTCCGGCGCACCGGCCTTTTCGATGAAGCGCGCAGCGGCCAGCAAGTTCCGGCGGTCGAGCAGATCGATCAGTTCATCGAGCACGGGGCTGACCTTGAGCAGCACCAGCGTATCGAAGCGCTCCAGCATGTCCTCGATGGCGGCCACGCCGTAGGTTGCCGGGAAAATGGCAATGCTTTCATCGACTTCAGCAAGTGGCAGGGAAAATCGCGCAGCGGCGGCCTGATAAGAACTCACCCCGGCGATGGTTTCGATCCGCACCCCGGCATCCAGCGCCGTGACGGTACGCGCCAGATGGCCGAAGGTGGAATAGGTGGAGGCATCGCCTTCAACCAGAAAGCCGACATCGTGACCCGCATTCAGGGCTTGCAGGACCTGTTGTGCGGCTTCCAGCCAGTGCCGGGCGAGGGTTTCCGCGTCCGAGGTCATGGGGAAAGGCAAGGCAAGCGCCGATTCCGGCACCGCCAGTCCGGCGCGCTGCACGATGCCCAGCGCATAGCTTTCTTCGCCCTTGCGCCGAACGGGATAGGCCCAGATCGCTTCGCCCTGCAGGATTTCCCAGGCGCGGCGGGTAATGAGGCCCGGATCGCCGGGGCCAAGGGAGAGACCGTAGAGGGTGCCTTGTTTCATTGAGTTAAATGGAGGTTTCATGGGGTTAAATTTGGGGCGGTTCGCTATCCGCTTTCGTTGCAACAACCACCCACACCGGCGTTTCTGCGGCGAGGCGGTGCATGTCGAGCAAGGGGCGGCTGCGGGCGGTCTGAATCTGCGTGACATCCCAGTACGCGTCTGCGGCTTTCAGCGCGGTCATGGCCAGCGCCAGATTTTCCAGACAGACAAAGTTCATCACCAGCGTGCCATGCGCTTTCAGGCGGGAGAGCAGTAGCGGAATCAGGGCAGCCAGTTCGCCGCCGGAGCCGCCGACGAATACGGCATCCGGGTCTGGCCAGTGCGCCAGCCCCTGCGGTGCCTTGCCGTGAATCAGGGTGTAATTGCCGGTATCGGCAACGCGCTGGTTGGCGCTGGCAATGGCGAAGTCGTCCGCATTTTTTTCTATGGCATAGACATGCCCTGCCGGACAAAGCCGCGCCGCTTCCAACCCGACCGCGCCGGAACCCGCGCCAATATCCCAGACGATGCTATCCGCACACAACTGCATCCGTGCCAGTGAGACGGCGCGCACTTCGCGCTTGGTAATCAGCCCCTTGTCCGGATGGCGCTGCTGGTAGCCAGCATCGGGCAGCCCAAAGAGGATGCGGCGCGTGGCGGGTTGGATACGGCAGAGCAGCACGATATTCGGCTCGGCAAAGCGCATCGTGGCCGCCTCTGCCGGGTCAAGATCGGGCAGCACCCGTTCTTCGGTCTGTGCGAGCCGTTCCGCGACGGCCATGCGAAAAAATGCAGCGCGCCCGCTCTCGATCAGCAGGCGGGCGATGCGGTCGGGCGTGTTGGCCGGGCTGGTGAACACGGCCAGCATTTTTTCGTATTGCGTCGCCTGTAGCAGCGGGTAGAGCGCATGTTCCGGCCCGGCACCGGGCTGCCATTCGCCGCTGT
>CAYMYD010000002.1:23867-25303 GCA_964394535.1 uncultured Propionivibrio sp.
AGCAGCGGGTAGAGCGCATGTTCCGGCCCGGCACCGGGCTGCCATTCGCCGCTGTCGCGCCCATGCACCGACAGGATTTTCATCGCCTGCCACGGCAGACCCAGACGGGCGCAAGCGAGTTGCAGCGTGGAAACATTGGGTAGCACCGTGCAACTGCCTGCCGCCAGTCGCGGCAGCAGATAGGCACCAATGCCATGACACAGCGGATCGCCGGTCGCCAGCACCACGATACGTTGCCCTGCCGCCTGCGCCGCGCCAATCCATGCCGGTACCAGCGCGAGCGCCCCGGTCAGATCGCGGCGTTCGGCCTGAGGTGAAATCTGCGCAGCAAACAGCGCCAGCGTGCGCGTGCCGCCGATTATCAGATCAGCCTGGGTAATCAGCGAGAGCGCCTGCGGTGTGAGTCCTTCAGCGCCGCTATCGAGGACGCCGATGAGGTGGGTGGTGACGGTGTCGGGAATGCGATTTTCCAATTCATATTCCTGAAAATGTTTGGGGATGCAATTTGTCCTGCGCCCACTGAGCCGGGTTGTTGCAGATATATTCCTGAATGCTGAGTAATTCTGCTGCGTCACGAACGATCCGTTCCCAATAGTTGCGCTGCCATAACAGCATCCCGGGCGTTTGCCGAAACGTATTGGCCTGCTTGGTGGAAACGGTTTTATAGGCGCCAATCAGTCGCCCAATGGGTTTGGTAGGGGCGGTTCGCGAACCGCCCTTGCAGTGATCGTTAATGACAACGATGCCGTGCAGGTGATTGGGCATGACAACCCACTCATCCAGTTCCACATGTTCGTAGCGTTGCGCCAACCATGCCCATGAATCCGCCACAATTTGCCCAACAGGATTCAGTCGCATTGTTTCATCGACAATCTCGCCGAACAGGCATTCACGGTTCCGGGTACAAAGCGTAACGAAATACATGCCGGCCTGAGAATAATCGTATCCCTGCAGGCGGATGGAGCGGCGATGGTGAATTGTCGGATCGAACGTCATGTCGGCAACGAGGGCGGTTCGCGAACCGCCCCTACGGGCATGCTCAGGGAACACAACCGCTCCCCTTCAAAATCACACATCAGAATCCGCAAACTGAATTTCCCCGGATAGTGCGCGAGGATGGCGCGGGCGGCGCTTTCGGCGAGGGCTTGATGAAAGGCTTCGGCCAGACCGCATTCGGTCAGGCGTTCCAGCGCGTAGCGGGCGGTTTTGGCCTCACGGATATCCGCGCAAAGCGCTTCTTCAGCACCGATGCGGGCGGCGAGTTCGGCCAGCAGTGCGGTGTTGACTTCGGTACGCATGGCGTGGGTGAAGGTTTCGCCCTGCGCCATTTTCGCCAGCTTGCCGACCATGCCGCCGATCACCACGTGGCGGATGCCCTGCTTGACCACGGTTTTCAGCGCATGGCGTAAAAAATCGCCCATCTGCACGAAGCAGAC
>CAYMYD010000002.1:25403-27226 GCA_964394535.1 uncultured Propionivibrio sp.
TTGCGGCGCGGCACCGGGTTGATCGCCGGGGTGCCAACTTCAAGGCCGAGTCCCGGCTGGGTCACGGTGCCGACCCCTGCGCCGCCTTTGAGCCGCACTGCACCGGGCGCTTCCGGCAGCAGGCGCACTTCGGCGGTAAGGTGCGCGCCGTGTGTGCGGTCAGGGTCGTCACCGGCATCCTTGATGATGACGGCACGGGCGTAAGCGGTCTCCAGATGGCTTTCCGCCACGGCAAAACGTACCCGTTTGCCATTCGGCAGCAGGCATTCAACCGCATCGGCCATCGTGCCGTTTACCAGCCCGGCAGCGGCGGCCCGCGCGGCGGCGGCAGCGCAAGCGCCGGTGGTGAAGCCGGTGCGGGTGCCTTTGGGTTTTACGGGATCACGCATGAGGGTCTCAAGCAAGGGCGGTTCGCGAACCGCCCCTACGGAATGGTTGCGGAGGCCAGCGCCAGCAAGGCATGAATCGCCGCCACGACGAGCGGCGAGCCGCCTTTGCGGCCATGAATGATGATCCACGGGATGTCAGCGAGTTCAGCCAGTTCGGCCTTGGATTCTGCCGCCGAAACGAAGCCGACCGGCATGCCGATGATGAGCGCCGGGCGCACCGCTTCTTCCCTGATCAGGCGCAAGACTTCCAGCAGGGCGGTCGGGGCGTTGCCGACGGCGATGATGCCGCCGTCGATGAGTCCGGCGGCGTGGGCCTTGCGCATGGCTTGCACGGCGCGGGTGGTCTGTTGGGCCTGCGCTGCCGCGATCACGTCTGCATCGCTGATGAAGTGGTGCGTTGTCACGCCAAAATGGGCGAGTCGCGAGCGGGAGAGGCCAGCGATGATCATTTCCACGTCGGCGACGATGGGCCGTCCGGCGCGGATCGCCTGTAGCCCCGCGCTGATGGCCTGCGGGTGGAAGCGGGTGAGGCCGTTGAAGTCAAAATCCGCCGAGGCGTGGATCATGCGCCGCACTAGCGGCCATTCATCGGCGCGGTAGCCGTGCGGCCCGGCTTCGCGGTCGACAATGGCAAAGGAATCATGCTCGATGGCTTGCCCGGCGCGGGTCAGTTGTTCGGTGACGATGTTGCTGGCGTGGCTCATGACATTCCTCCGGCTTCTTCAATCCGTTGTTCCAGCAGGGCAAAAATCTCCGCCTCGAAACCGAAATATTCGCCGCAGGCAAAGCGCAGCGCCGGGTACTGGCCGCGCAGGCGCTCGACCTGTCGGCGGATGCGCTTGATCAGCACGCCGGTAAAGAGGTAGTAGGGCAGGATCACGATCTGCATCATGCCGAGTTTGACTTGCCGCTGTACGACACGTTCCAGGCGCGGGTGGGTGATGCCGGTGAAGGCGATGTCCACCAGTTCGTGATCGCTGGTTTCGAGTAGCCAGCGCGCCATTTTGGCGACTTCGCCATTGGCCAGCCGATCCGAGGAGCCCCGGCCGAGCAGGATGAGGCCGGTATTGCGCGGGTCGGGAAAGTCGAGTTCGCGCATTCCCTGACGCAGGTTACGTTGCAGGATGTCCAGCACCGGCTCGCAGGCCCCCAGATGGGCGGTGAGGATGAATTCGGTCGCCGGATGCTTTTCCCGCGCAGCCTCGACCGCTTCCGGGATTTCTTCATTGACATGCCCGGCGGCGTTGAGGATCAGCGGCACGACGATGACCCGCGCAGACTGCTGCGCCGCCCGTGCCAGCCCTTCTTCCATCAGTACGTCGGCAAATTCGATGAAGCACAGTTCGATCGTCCATTCCGGCCGCATTTCACGCCAGCGACGGGCGAATTCCTCGATTTCCTGATTGCCTTCCGGGTCACGCGAGCCGTGGCCGA
>CAYMYD010000002.1:27326-33346 GCA_964394535.1 uncultured Propionivibrio sp.
CGCAATTCGTTCTGCACTGTTTCCAGCAGGGTGATCGAGAGGAAAATGCACAGCGTCGTGTGATGCTGCGCCAGCGCCGCCAGCGATTCGCCCTCCGGCATTGGCGTGCGTCCGGCGACGCGGGTGAGGATGACGGTTTGGGTGACTTCCGGCAGGGTCAGGCTTTCCACCGCCGCCGCTGCCGAGGCCAGCGCCGAGGAAACCCCCGGCACCACGCCGACTTCGATTCCGGCGGCATCAAGCGGCTGCACCATCTCGGTCAGTGCGCCGTAGAGCGAGGGGTCGCCGGTTTGCAGGCGTACCACGGTTGCGTGCCGCTGCGCCCGTTCGATCAGCCAGTCGGTGATGGCCTCCAGCGCCATATCGCGCGAATCGGCAATCTCGCAATCTTCGCGTGCCCAGGCGAGCGCCGCTTCGGAGACCAGCGAACCGGCGTAGAGAATCGCCCCGGCGCTTTCCACCAGTTTGCGGCCCTTGACGGTAATCAGGTCCGGGTCTCCCGGCCCGGCCCCGACAAACCAGACTTTGCCAACAGACTCCCCTCTCCCGCTCGCGGGAGAGGGGTTGGGGGAGAGGGCAGACGGCGACTGATCGATAGCCCCCGGTTTTTCTGAATCGCCGCAGCCCCTCTCCCCCTGCCCCTCTCCCCTTCGGGGGCGAGGGGAGATCGGCGGAAACTCCCCTCTCCCGCCTGCGGGAGAGGGGGTGGGGGAGAGGGCAGGCGCTTGCTGCGGAGTATTCATTGTTGATCCTGAATGATCGGTGCGGCAGCGGCGGAAAAAATCCGCGCCACGGCCAGCGGGTCGGAAGGGAAATAGAGGTGCAGGTAGGAAGCCAGCAGTCGGCCGCTGCGATAAACCGCTTCGCCCGACGCGCCCGCACGGGCGCCGGTGCTGATGGCGGCGGCTTCCAGCGGGGTTTCCAGGCGCGAATAATGGAAGCTGTGCCCGCGCAGGCAGCCTTCCGGCAGGCTGATCTGGTGCAGGCCCAGATGCACGAGGCGCGGCTGCATGGTGGCCTGACCGGGCAACAGGCCGACCAGCGGCGCTGATGCGCCCGCCGTATCGCTCAGGCGTTCCAGCAGGTACAACATGCCGCCGCATTCGGCGAGGATAGGCCGTCCGGCGGCATGGTGGGCGCGGATGGCGCTGTGCATGCCGGTATTGGCCGCCAGTTGGGCAAGATGGAGTTCCGGGTAGCCGCCGGGCAGATAGAGCGCCTCCGCCTCCGGCAGCGCCGTATCGTTCAGCGGGGAAAAAAAGCAGAGCTGCGCCCCGAGCGCTTGCAAGAGATCGAGATTGGCGCGGTAGAGAAAGGCAAAGGCGGCGTCACGGGCGATGGCGATGCGCTGCCCGTCCAGACGTTCGGCCTGCGGCAGCGTCGGTGCGGGGGCGGCAAAGGCAACGGGTGGCGGCAGTTCCGCCGGAATACCGGCGAGGCTGCGGGCGGCCTGTTCGATGCGCCGGTCAAGGTCGGCGATTTCTGCCGCCTGTACCAGACCGAGGTGGCGTTCCGGCAGGGCGATGTCGGCATCACGCGGCAGGTAACCGAAAAAGGGCAGCCCCGGCGGCAGGCTGTCGGCCAGCATCTGGCAGTGACGCGCACCGGCCAGCCGGTTGGCCAGCACCCCGGCAAAAGCCAGTTGCGGGCGGTAGCTGGCGAGGCCGTGGGCGATGGCTCCGAAGGTCTGCGCCATGGCCGAAGCGTCGATCACCGCCAGAATCGGGATGCCGAAAAGCTGGGCGAGATCGGCGCTGGAGCGCTCGCCGTCAAAGAGGCCCATGACCCCTTCCACCAGAATCAGATCCGCCTCGCCCGCTGCTGTGTGCAGCAACTGGCGGCAATGCGCCTCGCCGCCCATCCACAGATCGAGTTGGTAGACCGGCGCGCCGGAGGCGCGTTCGAGCAGCATCGGGTCGAGAAAATCCGGCCCGGTCTTGAACACGCGCACCCGCAGGCCGCATTGCCGGTAATGGCAGGCCAGCGCCGCCGTGACCGTGGTTTTGCCCTGTCCCGAGGCGGGGGCGGCAATGAACAGGGCCGGACAGTGCCTCACCAATCCACCCCCTTCTGGGCGCGAATCCCGGCGCGGAAAGCGTGTTTGACATCGGCCAGTTCCGACACCGTATCGGCCGCGGCAATCAGCGCTGCCGGTGCGCCACGGCCGGTAACCACCACATGCTGCCCGGCGGGGCGCTGCGCCAGATCGGCCAGAATGCTATCAACGGTGAGCGCGCCGGAACGTAGCGGATATGTGAGTTCGTCGAGCACCACCAGCGCGATGCGTTCATCACGCAGCATCTCCTGCGCCACGGCCCAGCCGCGCCGGGCGGCGTGTGCGTCCTGTTCAAGATCCTGCGTTTCCCATGAAAAACCGTTGCCGAACAGTTCCCAGCGCACGCCGGGTTGCTGGCGGAAGAAACTGGCTTCGCCGGTTGCTGACTGGCTTTTGACAAACTGCACCACGCCCACCTGCAAACCATGTCCCAGCGCCCGCGCCACCATGCCGAAGGCGGCGGTGGATTTGCCCTTGCCGTTACCGCTCAGCACCAGCAGCAGGCCGCGGCATGCCTGTGCCTGCGCGATCACCGCGTCGATCACGGTTTTCTTGCGCTGCATCCGGGCGCGATGGCGTTCTTCCTGCGGGACAATTTGCTGCGTCATTCCTCACCTTTTTTGACCAAGCCAGGATAACGCGGAGGAAAAGGACGAAGGCAGGGGCGGCTGCCTGTCGCCGCATCGCCCGCCGCGATACCAGTCAACCACCTCAGGCCGGTCTCCGGGCTGACGAGCTGTCATCATCGACAAGGCAGATCGCCTTCCCACGTAGATACGCAGTGGCTGCAATGATCTGTTTTAACTCGCTTACCGTTGCGGGGGCAGCGCCGGACTGATTGCTTCTCGCAACGCACCGGCTTCCCGTTTCATTCTCCGGGCAAAGCGCCCTCGGAACACCTGAAGCATAGGCGGCAGATGGTAAATGATGTCGGTAAGCTTGTCTAACTTTATCTGACGTCTCACGGCTGAGGGAATTGCCGTCGCGCATGTAGCACACGCAGGATGCGTATCTGGTTGGCGCGAACCTGATAAATCACGATGTAATTGGGATGGGCGACGATCTCGCGGCAGCCAGGCATCCGTTCGCTGGTTTTGAAAAGGTAGGGGTGCCGGGGTAGCTGTTCCGTGCTTTGCTTAATGCTGTGGCCGAGGCGGGTGGCTGCAACGGTGTTGCGTTCGGCCACGTAGCGCACAATGGCCAGCAAATCCGACTGTGCCTCATCGGACCAGACCAGCGGCAACATTACGCCACCCTTTTCCCGTGCTGTTCGATGGTCGCCCACATTTTCGCCATCACCTCATCATGTGGAACGACGGGCTTGTCACTCTCCAGCGCCGCCTGCACCTTGGCGCGGAACCAGGCGTCATAGCTGTCGGCTTCTTCTTGCGAGGCGAATTCGGAGATGAGCGGGTCGAGTGCTGTCGTCGTGGTCATGTTTGTCTCCTGTCAAAGCCAGTTTCCAGTGTACTGTTACCAGCAAGACGGTCAAGGGGAAGGTGGCTGTAGGCATCTGAAGTCATCCAAATTTTGTAGCGATTCCCATCATGAAAGTTAAGGCCAGCTTCCGGTAGGCTTCGTCGCACTCGCGGTATCCATCGTAGAATTCGCGCTTTGCATGCCGCTCGCTTTCCTCATGCCCGATCTGTTTCCCCATTTTTCCCTGCCCGCAACGCTATGGTTGCCGCTGGCCGCCGTCGCCGGGGTCTTGCTGGATCGGCTGCTGGGCGAAGTGCGCCATGCCCATCCGCTGGTCGCTTTCGGCCAATACGCCGACGCTCTCGAAAGGCTGCTTAACGCCGGAGGCTGGCGGCAGGCCAAGGGGTTTCTCGCCTGGGCGCTGGCCGTGCTGCCGCTGACGGCGCTTGCCGCCTGGGGCAAGCGTTACGATATTTACGGCTGGCTGACTGAAGTGCTTCTGCTCTATTTTGCCCTTGGCGGACGCAGCCTTGCCGAACACGCCGAGCGGGTCGGCAAGGATCTTGCGGCGGACAATCTGCCTGCGGCACGCGAGCATGTCGGCTGGATCGTTTCACGCGACACCTCGGCGCTGGACGAGGAAGGCGTCGCCAAAGCCTGTATCGAATCGGCCCTGGAAAACGGCAACGACGCCATTTTCGGGGCGCTGTTCTGGTTCATCCTGTTTGGCGGGGCAGGGGCGCTATTCTTTCGCCTGGCCAATACGCTGGATGCCATGTGGGGCTACAAAAATCCGCGCTTCCTGCATTTTGGCCGGGCTGCGGCACGGATCGACGATGCCATCAACTATTTCCCGGCCCGCCTGACCGCCCTCTCTTACGCCCTGTGCGGCCAGACCCGGCGCGCGCTCACCTGCTGGCGGCAACAAGCCCCGCACTGGGAAAGCCCCAACGCCGGGCCGGTAATGTCTGCCGGGGCGGGGAGTCTTGGCCTCTCTCTGGGCGGCGCGGCCATCTATCACGGCCAGCGCGAGGAACGTCCGGTACTCGGTCAGGGACAGAGCGCCACTCGCCACGACATTCCCCGGGCGCTCAAACTGGTACGGCACAGCCTGTCACTGTGGCTGCTGCTCTATCTTGCCGGAGGGCTGACCTGTGCTTGAACACGGTGGACGTCTGCGTCAGGCGGCACATCAGCATGGCATCGCCCTGCACGAATGGCTGGATCTTTCCACCGGCATCAACCCGGACACCTGGCCGGTGCCGCCGCTCGATCCGCGCTGCTGGAACCGTCTGCCGGAAGATGACGACGGATTGGAAGAAGCCGCTGCGGCCTATTACGGCAATCCCCGCCTTTTGCCACTGGCCGGTTCGCAGGCAGCGATCCAGACCCTGCCGCTGCTCTTCGAGCGCGCCACGGTCGCCTGCGTTTCGCCACTGTATGAAGAACACCCGCACGCCTGGGAACGCTGCGGCCATGCCCTGCGCCGTCTGCCGTCGCTGCAACGGGCGCTGACGGCGGCAACGACTATCGTCCTGCTGTGTAACCCGAACAATCCGACAGCACGCGCCATCCCGCGTGCCGAATTGCTCGCTGCCGCCGATACCCTGCACCGGCGCGGTGGCTGGCTGATCATCGACGAAGCCTTTGCCGATGCCGAAGCGGAAAATTCGCTCACCGAACTGGCGGGCAGCGAAGACTTGCCGCGACTGATCGTCCTGCGTTCGCTCGGCAAGTTTTTCGGGCTGGCGGGGGCGCGGGTCGGGTTTCTTTTTGCCGCTTCCGGCATCCGCGACGCCCTGCGCGAAAAACTTGGCCCCTGGCCGATTTCACACCCGGCCCGGGAAGTTGCCCGGCAGGCGCTGGCAGACAGCGCCTGGCAGCAGGCGACCCGCGTGCAGTTGCTTGCTGCCTCACAGCGGTTGGCCACCCTGCTTGCTCCGCTGGGCGAAGTCGAGCGCACGGCGCTGTTCTGCACGCTCAGAACACCGCACCCCGCCGCCTTGGCCGAACATTTCGCCCGCCACGCCATCCTGTTGCGCCGCTTCGATGAACACGGCCTGCTGCGTTTCGGCCTGCCTGGCGATGAGGCCGCATGGCAGCGGCTGGCGACTGTCATTGGAATGACAGCGTACGGTCAGAGATTGTAGGTACGATTAGCGAAGCGTAATCGTACCTACAGGCGCTCCAAGGCGGGTTGAATTGATTTTCATGCGATGACCCTGCAAGGATCTTTTTCCATGAAAAACAAGCTCGCTCCATGTATCCTTGCGTTTTTTCAGTTCAGAGAGGTATGAAATGGTTCATGTGCTGGCGTCATTGCGGGTCAAGGCAGGCTGCATGCCTGAATTTGTCAGGATATTCAAGGCCAACGTGCCGAACGTCCTGCGGGAAAAGGGTTGCATCGAGTATGCGCCAGCGATTGATCTGATGACTGATATTCCGACGCAGGCCAAGGATGATCGTACCCTGACGGTCATCGAAAAATGGGAAAGCCTGGAGGCGCTCAGAGCCCATGCGGTCGCGCCGCACATGCTGGCCTATG
>CAYMYD010000002.1:33446-37384 GCA_964394535.1 uncultured Propionivibrio sp.
GAAAGCCTGGAGGCGCTCAGAGCCCATGCGGTCGCGCCGCACATGCTGGCCTATGGGGAAGCCGTCAAGGACATCGTCGAGAGCGTATCGCTCAAGATTTTGCAGGATGCCTGAGCGGAATTTTCAACCTGAAAACCTTTGTTATTCACCGCAAAGGCGCAAAGAACGCAAAGGACGCAAAGAAAATCAAAGACTGGTCGGAAGCACCTGAAGGTTTTTTCCTTTGCGATCTTTGTACCTTCGCGCCTTTGCGGTGAGGATTTTAGATTCAGCAATTCGCCACAAATTCGGAGAGCTCATCGAGCAGGCCGGTGCTGGAGGCAGAGAGGTTTTCAGCGAGCCGGCGGCGGGTTTCACCATTCTTGCCCTCCGAATAAAGGGTACAAAGCTGTTCGGCCATTTCGTGGGTTTTCTGGTGGATTTGGTCGATCCTTTGGCAGCGCTCCTGGAGGTCGGGAAAATCGCGGCTTTCATTGTCCAGCCAGACACTGAAACGGCATTTGCCAAGGTTTAACTGCGGTTGCGTGGCAGAACCGGTTTCCAAGTGTTTGTTCAGCGTATCGAGCCAGGCACGGTGTTCGATGCTGGCAAGGAGTACCGGGAAAAAGCGTTTGCTGACGGGTTCCTGCCCAATCCAGGCAGAAGGGGGTTTCCATGCGGCGATCCAGCCGGGAAGGTCACCGGGGGGCATGGGTCGGGCAACGCCGTAGCCCTGGGCATTTTCGCAGCCGAGCTGGAGCAGAAGAACGCCGTGCTCGATGGTTTCCACGCCTTCGGCGATCGTGTCGCGGCGGAAGGCATTGCCCATGTTGATGACCCCTTCGAGGATGATGAAATCGTCGGGATTCACCAGCATCTCGCGCACGAAGCTCTGATCGATCTTGAGGCAGTCGGCCGAGAGGCGGCGCAAGTAGGTCAGCGAGGAGTAACCGGTACCGAAATCGTCAAGCGCAATCCGGACACCCAGGGCGCGGCAGGCATCGATGATGCCGGAAACGTTGTCCAGGTCTTTCAAGGCGCTCGATTCGAGGACTTCCATTTCAAAGTTGCCGGGAAGGATTTTCGGATGCGCTCTCAGGTGGCCTTTCAGCTTGGAGAGGAAATCCGGGTGTTCGAGTTCGGTGGCACTGACGTTGATGCTGACGGGCAGATTGATCCCGGCATCGCGCCAGGCATCCATTTGTGAGAGGGCTTCGCTGATGACCCATTCGCCGACATCGCAGGAAAGCGGGTGATTTTCGATGAATGGGAGGAAGGCGGCAGGAGCAAGCAGGCCGTGTCCGGGGCGACGCCAGCGGATCAGGGCTTCGGCGCCGATGATCGCGCCGGTGCGCATGTTAACCTTGGGCTGGTAATAGAGTTCGAATTCGCGATTTTTGAGCGCCTGACGAATGACTTCCTGGTGTTCGTAGTAATGCCGCAGGCTGTGATCCTGTTCGGTATCAAAAAAGTGGAAGGCGTTTTTGCCGCCGAGTTTGGCCCGGTACATCGCCTGGTCGGCCTGCCGCAGCAACTGCTCATCGTTCATTTTCCCGGCCTGCGGGTAAAAGGTAACGCCGAGACTGGCCGAAATCCGCAGCTTCGTTCCGTCGATGTCGATGGGCTGGTTTGCCGCGCCAAGGAGGCGCTGGATCGTTGGCATGACGGCCGGGGCTTCGGTAAGTCCGGTCAGAATGACGATGAATTCATCACCGCCAATCCGGGCCAGCGTGTCGCTTTCCCTCATGGTTTCCTTGATGCGGGCGGAAAAAGTCAGGAGCGTTTTGTCGCCGATGATTTCGCCGTATTTGTCGTTGACTGCCTTGAAATCGTCGAGGTCGATGTGGATGATGGCGATCAGCTGGCCGCTCCGGTCGGCTGCGGCCATCGCCTGGTGCATCCGGTCGGACAGGAGGGCGCGATTCGGCAGTCCGGTCAGGGTGTCGTAATGCGCCATGACTTCGATTTGGCGCTCCTGTTCTTTCATGACGCTGAGGTCGGAAAACACCGAGACGTAATGACTGACCTTGCCGCTGCTGTCGCGTATCGTGCTGATCGTGAGAAATTCGGGGTAGATCACGCCGTCCTTGCGGCAGTTCCAGATTTCTCCTGACCAGCGCCCGAGCGTTTCGAGCGCTTTCCACAACTTATGGTAAAAATCCCGACCGTGTTTGCCTGACTGAAGGAAGCGCGGATTTTGCCCGATGGCTTCCTCGCGGCTGTAGCCGGTAATCCGCGTGAAGGAATGGTTGACGTCAAGGATGATTCCATCGGCGCTGGCGATCAGAATGCCCTCCTGCGCGTGCTCGAAAACACTGGCATCCAGCGCCAGTTTTTGTTCGAGGCGCTTGGTTTCGGAAATGTCGATCATCACGGTCAGCAGCCCGGTATGCCGACCCAGACCGTCATAAAAAGGACGGCCGTTGATGCGCCCCCAGAAGCGGCTGCCATCGGCGCGAAGAAAGAGGCGTTCGTGATCGACCGAGAAATTCCGGTCTGTCGTCGTGAGGGCCTCCTCCGTTTTTGTGCGGCAGTCGTTGATCTGCGAGTTATCCACGAGTGAGAAGTAGGGGCGTCCGATCAGTTCTTCGTTCGGGATGCCGAATATCTCGCTCATTCGCGTATTGGCGTAGGAAATCGTCCGGTTCATGTCCGTCAGGAAAATGGCCGCGTACGAACTTTCCATCATTTGCCGGAAGCGGGATTCGCTTTGGACGAGATTTTCCTGCATCCGGTTGAAGGCCGTGATCAACTGACCGACTTCGTCGTTCCGTTCGACGACAAGCGGGGCGATGCGGGGTTCTTCCCCCGAACGTTTGGCAAGCTCCGACGTGGCCCGTGTGAGCGGGGAAAGCTGCTGTCTCAAGGCTGCAAAAACCGACAAGGCGACAATGAGCGCCATGAAAATGGCCGCCGCAAAGAGACGCTGGTCGATCTCGTTCACCGGCAGGAAGGCTACCTCCATCGGACGGGTCGCGACGATCAGCCAGCCGGTAAGCGATATCCGTTTTGCAGCAACGAGCGATTCGCCGGATTTGTCGAAGCGCATGACTTCGGCCCCCTCGAAGCCGTCAAGCAGGCGGTCAATCGCGACGTTTTCACCGGCGGCCGGAAGTCGGCGCGCAGTGCCGCTTGCCTCGGTGCTGGATGCCGACAGGCGTTGTTCCGGGTTGATGAGCATGAGTTCACCGACCTTGACTTGCTCACCGCTATCCTGGATGAAATTAAGGTTGCGCAAGGCAATGACGCCGGAGAGGGTGCCGATCACATAGCCGGTTGCGTCCCGGATCGGTACGGTCAATACGACTTCGGTTTTTCCGTTTTCCTTGCTGACGACGAAGGGGCTGATTTGCGGTTTGTCCTCCCGTATAGCGCGCATGACGTGCTCGCGCTCCTGGTAATTTTTACCGCTTCGCCCCGAACAACCAACCGGCACGGCGGCGATGATTTCGCCGTCAAGTCGCGTGATGAAGGTGCCGACGCTAAAACGGCTGTTCAAGGCTCTTCGTGCTTCAAGGTAGCGCAGAGCCTCCTCGGGATGTTCGATGATGCTGGCGGAAAGCGGGCGTGCCACTTCCTGAAGCGTGACGATCCTTTCCCACAGCGCATGGCTGACACTCGCCGCCACGGTCGAGACCATCGAAAACTGTTGTTTCCCCAGCAGATCTTTCATGTCGGAGATCACGGTATGACGGGTATAAGCCATCAGCGCGAGAAGACCGGAAAGAAAAATCGCAAGGACAATGAGAACAATCCTGGTTTTGAGCGTGTGCATGGGAAATGCTTTCTGAAAAGCCGTGAGGAGAGATGAGTGAGGAGTGAGGAGTGGAGCAGATGCGCCATCGGTTTTGCTCCTCACTCCTCACTTCTTACTCATCACGGAAATTTCATCCTTCGGGGTGGCCTGCGCCATGAAAGCCACCGCCCAGCGCCTTGAACAAGCTTGCCAGATCGGCTGC
>CAYMYD010000003.1:0-9941 GCA_964394535.1 uncultured Propionivibrio sp.
CTATCTAAAAATCAATAGGTTGTGAAAATAAGCTGTCATTTTTCTTTCTCGGCCGGCCTGCTCCCTGAATCTTCCCTTGATGCCGTATTGAACAATTGTTTTTATGATGATAATCTGCTCACCAGGTTTTGTCCGCTTACTGCCTGTTGGGGGGAGCAACTTTTAAACACGTACATTCAGGAGATCAAACATCATGGCAATGAACCGAATCATCAATAACGCCGATCTGGTCGTTGAGGACATGCTCAAAGGCTGGCTGCTCGCCCATGCCGATACTGTCGTCGGGACGGATAACTCCCGCGTCGTGAAACGGGCCCGCGCACCGGAGGCTGGCAAGGTCGGTATCGTGACCGGCGGCGGTTCCGGACACGAACCTGCATTTCTGGGCTATGTGGGCGACGGGATGGTTGATGCCGTTGCTATCGGCGAAATCTTCTCCTCGCCAACGGCCAAGAGCTTCCTTGATGCAATGCGTGCTGCCAATGGCGGCGCAGGGGTTGCCTGCCTCTACGGCAACTACGCTGGCGACAACATGAATGTGAAGATGGCCATGGCCATGGCCGAACGCGAAGGCATCGCCGTCAAAACGGTCGTTGCCAATGACGACGTTCCCTCCGCGCCCAAGGGCGAGGAAGCCAAGCGCCGTGGTGTCGCGGGCGAAATCCTGATGTGGAAGGTTGGTGCAGCCAAGGCCGCAATGGGCGGCTCGCTGGACGAAGTCATTTCCGCCGCGCAAAAAGCCATCGACAACACGCGCAGCATCGGTATCGGCCTCTCCGCTTGCATCATCCCGGCGGTCGGGCACGCCAATTTCACGATCGAAAAAGGCAAGATGGAAGTCGGTATCGGTCACCACGGCGAACCAGGAATTGATGTGCGCGAAACCGTGAGTGCTGCTGAAATGGCCGATTTGATGCTGAAAACCGTGCTCCCCGATCTGCCTTTCGTGGCCGGTCAACGTGTTGCCGTGCTCGTTTCCGGGCTGGGCGCAACGCCAATCATGGAGCTTTACATCCTTTATGGCGAACTGGCAAAGCGCCTGGAAGCGCAGGGCATCACCATCGCATTTAACGCGGTCGGCAATCTCTTCACCTCGCTGGAAATGATGGGTGTGACCCTGACCCTCATGCGTCTTGATGACGAACTCGAAAGCTGCCTCAAAGCCCCCTGTCATTGCGTTGGCCTTACGGTGCCCGGCGATGCAGGCGCAGCGCGTACCTACGCGGGTAAACTCGCTGCCACCAGTGCTGCCCCTGCCGTAGCGGTGCAGAAGAAAGTTGCCGCCCCTCGCGAATTTGCCGGGCAAACCGTCGCCTTGGGGAATGCCGGGGACGTGGTACGCGAGCTCATCAAAACCATCAACGCCAACCGTGATTTCCTTTCCGAAATTGACGGTCTTATTGGCGATGGCGATCATGGCGTCAATATGAGCAAGGGCTTTACCGGTTGCGGTACGCGACTCGATGCCATGGGCGAACAGGCAAAGGCGCTTCCTGCCGCCTTTGAGCAGCTTTCCAAAGCCTTGATGGAAGACATCGGTGGCTCCATGGGGCCGCTCTACGGTCAGTTTTTCCTGGGCTTCGTGAATACGCTGGAGCCTTACGAAAAAATGGACGCAGCACTCTTTGCTGACGCGCTCGCCGCTGCAGTCGCGAACGTGCAGGGCATGGGCAACGCGCAGGTGGGCGATAAAACGCTGATTGACAGCATGGTACCGGCACGTGACGCTTTCCGTGCAGCGCTGGAATCCGGGGCTGATTTTGCCGCCTGCCTTGCTGCCATGAGCGAAGCAGCTGAAAAAGGCAAGGATTCGACCAAGAATCTGCAAGCGCGCATTGGTCGTTCGGCACGTCTTGGCCCGCGTTCCATTGGTGTGCTGGATGCCGGTGCAACATCCTGTTGCCTGATACTGCAATCCATCGGCAAATCCCTGACTCGCCAACTTTCCGCATCCTGAGTTTGACCACAACGCCCTTTCCTGACCAAAGGGCGTTTTTTTCTTAAAGGCCTGTGAGATGCAAAACGAAGATCTGTCCCGGCTTGCCACGCTTTACTACGTTGATGGACTCACCCAGGAAGATCTGTCGCAGATGTTTTCCATCTCACGAGCAACGGTTGGCCGGATGCTTCGACGCGCCTTGCAGGAGGGCATTGTCGAGATTCGTGTACGGCCCAGCAATACCCTGTCCTCCGACCTGGAAAAGGCGCTGATTGAGCGCTTCGGCATCAAGCGCGCCCTGATCTCGGTTGACCACAAGGATCAGGATAAGCAACGCGCTTTGCTCGCCGGACTGGTCGCCAGTCATCTTGAACGAATCCTGACCGATGGTTCGGTGGTCGCTGTCGGTATGGGACGCAATGTCAGCGCTGTTTCCGAGCACGCCATGCCGGCTGCACGACGGCAATGCACCTTTGTCAGCGCCATCGGCGGCGCTTATCGAGGTGGTCAAACGATGAATGCCGACCACATCGCACGGCGACTGGCGGCCCGTTTCGGTGGCGAGAGCGAATCTCTGTACGCGCCAGCGCTGGTGGATGATCCCCTCGTTCGCCTTAAACTCATCGAGAACGATACCGTTTGCCATACGCTGGACAAGGCGCGGCGTGCCGATATTGCGCTGGTCGGTATTGGTGACATGTCCGAATCCGAAGAAAGCAATATTGTGCGCATGGGCTGGTTTTCCCCAGCAGAAATTGCCCAGGCGAAACAGGCCGGAACGGTGGGTGATGTCATGGGGTACGATTTCATCGACATTCACGGACAGCCTTCAGCTCTGGCCATGCAGGGGCGGGTGATCGGTCTCAATCTGCATGAACTGAAGCAGATCGCCAATGTCATCGCCATTGCCAGTGAGCCGACCAAGGTGTCCGGTATTCTGGGAGCGCTGAACGCAGGCATCATCGACACCCTGGCCACGACCTCCAGCAACGCATTATCGGTTCTCAGCTTTGACGAAGCCCTTCGGCGTACTGCATCGACCAGCTAATTTCTGCGGGCAGAAGTCAGAAAAGTCCTGAGCAGCCTCAATGCACTGTCGGCGGCGTCTCCGGAATCTGACTGAACAGTTTGTCGACCTCGGCGCGCTCGAAGCGGTATTCGTGGTTGGAGAGGTCGTCGCGGATCACGATGGCGCTGTTTTGCTGCAAGGCGGCATAGACCTCCTCGCGGCCCAGCGTGAGCAGCATCTGCCGGACTTTTTCCCAATCCTTGGGGTTGTTTGCCGTGACCTCCTGTGCGGCAAAAACGCGCACGGTTTCTTCGTGAAACAGGCGGAGCAGCAAATCCTCGGTCGACAGGCCGAGCAGTTCTTCACTCCGGACCGTACCGGCAAGGGCTTCGATGCGAGTCCAGCCGTCGGCGTCGCGCTGGTCGGCATCCGGCATCTTTTGCAGGAACAGCCCGGCGATGCCGCTGGCTGAGGCGGCCAGGAAAAAGCGCGAAGCCAGTTGTTCGGACTGCGCCAGATAGTGCTCGAAGATTTCACCGATACTCTCGCCGACCAGCGGCACGATGCTCTGGTAAGGCTTGCGCGTGGCTTCGGTTTCCAGCGAAAGCTGAAGCTGTCCTTTGCCGAGCAACGCGACCAGCGGCCCGCTGCTCAGGTGTTCGCCGTATTGCGCCATGCAGCGCAGGTTCAGCTTTTCGTTACAGTCGATGACCAGCAGCGGCACCGCGCCCTCGCCGCGTGACTGGATGGTCAGGCGGCCGGGTTGCTTGAGGTTGTCGGCCAGCAGCAGCGTGGTAGCGCTCATCTGGCCGAGCAGTTCGATCACCGGTGCCGGGTAATTGCGGTCTTTGAGCAACTGCTGCCAGACGCTATCCAGACGCACCACAGCGCCCCGGATATCGAGGTCGTCAAAGAGAAAACGCTGGACGGTATTGGACATCATTCGAGCTCTTTCGCGTAAGTTTCAGGATCAAAGCCGACCAGCAGGCGGCTGCCGGTATCGAGCACCGGCCGTTTGACCAGCACCGGGTAGGTGCACATCAGCGTCAGCGCCTTGGCCGCGTCGACATCGGCACGCTCTGCTTCGCTGAGCTTTTTCCACATCAAACCACGGGTGTTGAGCAGGGTTTGCCAACCGGCCCGCTGGCTCCAGTCCGGCAGATGGCTTTCCACCACCCCGGCTTTTTTGTAATCAATGAATTCATAAGCCATCCCTTTGGCCTCCAGCCAGGCAAAGGCTTTTTTCATCGTGTCGCAGTTTTTGATGCCGTAGATTCTGATCATTTCTTTCCTTGCATGGCGGCGAAGTGCCCGGAGCGGGCAAGCGTGTCGTAACACGCCTGCAACTTTAGCCGTTAACGCTTCAAGCGCGCAAACGCCGCTGCCATGGCACCACCGGCTTCGGGCTGTTTCGCCTGCTGCTGCCGGGCCTTGTTGCTCATCGGTGCGCCGCCCATTTTCGGCGCTGCCGGGGTGTCGTCGGTGAGGCGCATGGTCAGGGCGATGCGGCGTCTGGCCAGGTCGACTTCGACCACCTTGACCCGGACCACGTCCCCGGCCTTGACCACCTCGCGCGGGTCTTTGACAAACTTGCTGGCCAGTGCCGAAATATGCACGAGGCCATCCTGATGCACACCAATATCGACAAAAGCCCCGAAATTGGCGACGTTGGTGACGACGCCTTCGAGCAGCATGCCCGCTTGCAGATCCTTCATCTCCTCGACGCCTTCCTTGAAGGCGGCAGTCTTGAATTCCGGGCGCGGGTCGCGACCGGGTTTTTCCAGTTCGCGGAGAATGTCCTGCACCGTGGGCAGACCGAATTTTTCGTCCGTGTATTTGCCTGCCTGCAAGGACTTGACCAGACGGCTATCGCCGATCACCTCGGCAACACCTTTCTTGATGTCCGCCAGGATACGTTCGACCAGCGGATAGGCCTCCGGGTGCACGGCGGAAGCATCCAGCGGGTTATCGCCGCCGTTGATGCGCAAAAAGCCGGCCGCCTGCTCGAAGGTTTTGTCGCCCAGGCGCGGCACCTCGCGTAGCGCTTTGCGGCTTTTGAACGCGCCGTTTTTATCGCGGTAGCTGACGATATTGGCCGCCAGCGTGCTATTGAGGCCGGAAACACGGGTCAGCAGCGGTACCGAGGCGGTGTTGACGTCAACGCCGACGGCATTGACGCAATCCTCGACCACGCCGTCGAGCGCCCGCGCCAGCCGGGTCTGGCTGACATCGTGCTGGTACTGGCCGACGCCGATGGATTTGGGGTCGATCTTGACGAGCTCGGCAAGCGGGTCTTGCAGACGGCGGGCGATGGAGACCGCGCCGCGCAGGCTGACGTCAAGCTCCGGAAATTCGCGTGCAGCGTATTCGGAGGCCGAATAGACCGAGGCACCGGCCTCGGAAACGACGATCTTTTTCAAGCCCAGTTGCGGGAATTCACGCATCAGATCGGCTACCAGCTTGTCGGTTTCCCGCGAGGCGGTGCCGTTGCCGATGCTGACCAGCTCAACATGGTGACGTGCTGCCAGCGCCGCCAGGACATGCAGCGAACCGGTCCAGTCACGGCGCGGTTCGTGCGGGTAGATGGTGGCGGTATCGAGCAGCTTGCCGGTCGCATCGACGACAGCGACCTTGCAGCCGGTACGAATCCCGGGGTCGACGCCCATCGTGGCCCGCTGCCCGGCCGGCGCGGCGAGCAGCAGATCGTGCAGATTGGTGCCGAAAACGCGGATCGCTTCTTCTTCGGCACGCTCGCGCAAGGCGCTCATCAGGTCCAGTTCAAGGTGCAGGAAAATCTTGATGCGCCAGGCCCAGCGCACCGTGTCAGCCAGCCATTTGTCGGCCGGACGGCCCTGATCGGCAATGGCAAAGTGTTTGGCGATGCGCGCTTCGCAGGGGTTGGGCGGCGGGGTGGCGGCTTCCAGCTCCGAATCAAGCACCAGCGCCAGTTGCAGGACGCCTTCGTTGCGTCCGCGCAGAAGCGCCAGCGCCCGGTGCGAGGGGATTTCGCCGATGGCCTCGTGATAATCGTAGTAATCGCGGAACTTCGCCTCCTCGTCGGTCTTGCCTTCAACCACGGTGGATTTGACCACGCCGTGCCGTTCCAGATACTCGCGCAGGCTGCCGAGCAGGGTGGCGTCCTCGGAAAACTTCTCCATCAGGATTTGCCGCGCACCATCAAGCACCGCCTTGACCTCGGCAAACCCGGCTTCGGCATTGAGATATTTTTCGGCCTCGGCTTCCGGGGAAAGCGTCGGGTCGGCGAGCAGGGCTTCCGCCAGGGGCGCGATACCGGCTTCGCGGGCAATCTGCGCCTTGGTGCGGCGTTTGGGCTTGTACGGCAGATACAGGTCTTCAAGCCCTTGCTTGGTTTCGGCTGCGGCAATTTCGGCCGCCAGTTCCGGCGTCAGTTTTCCCTGCTCGTCGATGGAGGCAAGGATCGCCGCACGACGATCTTCCAGTTCGCGCAGGTAAACGAGGCGCTCGTCGAGCGTGCGCAGTTGCGTGTCGTCCAGCCCGCCGGTGACTTCCTTGCGGTAACGGGCGATGAATGGCACGGTCGCGCCTTCGTCGAGCAGCGCGACAGCGGCCATGACCTGTTCTTTTTTACAGCCGATTTCTTCGGCAATCCGGAGGGTGATACGGGTTTCAGCAGTGGACATCGAGCAGTCTTTTTTCAGAAAAAGGGCGAACTATGCGCAATCGGGAGCGGAATTTCAAGACGTGATGTGATCGGAAAGATGAAGGTTGCGCCGCTTTGGCGAATCGGGTTAAATGGGACGGCATTGATCACTTTGCTTATTCTTTCAGGGGGAATTGATGAAAATCGATATTGACCGTCTTGGTTTGAAGAGCGTGCCGGTGGATCCCGACACCCTGTTTTCCTTCCCGCAAGGGCTTGCTGGTTTCGAGGACTGCAAGCGTTTCAAGCTGTTTCATGAGGAAGGCGGCGGGACGGTCTTCTGGTTACAGTCGGTCGACGACCTGTCCGTGATGTTCCCCATCGTTGCCCCCGATGCCTTCGATATCGAATACCAGATCGAACTATCCGATGAGGATTGCGCGCTGATCGGGCTGACGGACGCACAGGATGTCGCCGTGGTGGTGATCGTTTACCGCAACGAGGCGGAAGGCGGGCGAATCGCTGCCAACACCCATTCACCGGTGATCCTCAACCTCAAGACCCGCAAGGGAATGCAGAAGATCCTGCACGAAATTCATCCCTCGCTGCTCTACCGCGCCCGCTGACCCGTTCCGGCCTGCTTCAGTGCCAGGCTCAGGCTGCTGCCGCCGATGATCAGCATGCCGAGCAGGGTCAGCAGGTCGGGAAACTGTCCGAAGATCTGCCAGCCGAGCAGGGTGGCCCAGACGAGCTGGCTATAGAGCAGCGGCGAGATGATCGAGGCTGGCGTTTCGCTGAAGGCGCGGATGATCATGAAATGCCCGATACATCCATAAACGCCAAGGGACAGGATGATCGACGTCTGTGTCAGGCTCGGCACCACGTTTGACCAGCAGGACGGCACGAGCAGGGACGTGATGAGGGTGCCGAGCAGGCCGTTGTAGAACAGCAGGCGTATGGGCGGTTCGGTTGCCGTCAGTTTGCGTGTGAGTACCTGATACAGGGCGTAGCAGACCGAGCAGGCCAGCGCATAAAGCATGCCGACACCAAAGACGGCACCGCCGGGACGGGCGATCAGCAGTACCCCGCTGAATCCGGCGACAATGAGCAGCCACTGTCCGCGTGATACTTTTTCCCCCAGGATCGGCCCGGCGAACAGGGCGACGAGCAGCGGCGAGATAAAGACCATCGATGTTGTTTCGGCCAGCGGCAGGGTGCTGAAGGCCATGACCACGAAGAGCGAACTGCAGCCCTGCATCGCGCCGCGCAGGATAGTCAGCAGCGGGCGGCGTGTCATGGTGATTTCGCGCCAGCGGCCCGGTGCGACGATCAGCAGCACCAGGATGAATTGGCACAGATAGCGCATCCAGACGATCTGCGCGGCGGCGTAATGTGCCGTGAGAAACTTTGATGAGGTGTCGAGGACGGAAAACAGGAGGGTGGCGATCAGCACCAGGATGATGCCGCGATAACGTTGGTTCAACCTGGCGACCTTTCAATTGGCATTTTTATTCGGAGAACGTACCCATTCGTTGAAGCAATGGCGGGCGCTGTCGATGCATTCTCCGGCGGTCAGGCCAATCGGCCCGCTCCCCTGGTTGACCAGCCGGTCAGCGGCCAGGCCGTGCAGATGGACACCGGCCAGCAAGGCTTCCCGGGCCGGCCAGCCCTGCGCCAGCAGGGCGGTGATGATGCCGGTCAGCACGTCGCCGCTGCCTGCCGTGGCCAGGCCGGGATTGCCGTTGGTGTTGATCCGCCATTGCCCGTCCGGGCTGGCGACGATCGTGCCGCAGCCTTTGAGCGCCACCAGCGCCTTGAAACGCGCGGCCATTTCCAGCGCGGCCAGCACCCGGTCGGACTGGATGGCAGCGACATCGCTGTCAAGCAGGCGCGCGGCTTCGGCCGGATGCGGCGTGAGCAGGACGGCAGCGCGACGCGAATGCAGTGCGCTTTGCAAGCCCCGGTCGGTGGCCAGCAGATTGAGCGCGTCGGCGTCGAGCAGCAGCGGGATTTCCATCTCGCAGGCGGTTTTCAGCAGCTTGCCGTCGGCGGGGCGGGTGCCCATGCCGGGGCCACAGGCGAGGGCAGTCAGCGCCGTGGTAAAGAGCGCCTCCGGGGAACGCAGCATCAATTCGGGTTGTTGCGGATCAACCGCCGGGGCATGGCCGTCGAGCAGGCCGACATAGACCCGTCCGCTGCCCAGTCGCAGGGCGGCGCGTGCCGCGAGCAAGGCCGCACCGACCATGCCGGGGCTGCCGCCCAGAATCCCGGCGCTGCCAAAACTGCCCTTGTGACTGTTGCGCAGGCGAATGCCCAGTTGCCCGGCAAACTGCTGGCGACTGATGGTCTGGCCGACAGGCGCTGAAATGGCCTGTGGGTCGAGCTCCAGCGGGTCTATCGTTACCTGGCCGCAGTGGTCGGGGCCGTTGGCGGTGAACAGGCCCGGCTTGCCGCTGATGAAGCTGATCGTATGGCTGGCGCGGATCGCCACCCCATGCAGTTTGCCGGTGTCGGCGTCCAGCCCGCTCGGGCAATCGAGTGCCAGCAGGGGGCAGGCATCGCGCAGCGACAGGGCGTTGGCGGCGCGGATGAAGCCGGCGTAAGGCTCGGCGATTTCCCGCGTGAGACCGATGCCGAACAGTCCGTCGATGATCAGCGACCAGCGTTGCGTTTCCGGAATCGCCGTCAGCGTCGTACCACCGGCTGCGCTGAAACGCTGCCAAGCGTCGGCAGCATCCATCGGCAGATCCTTGGGATTGCCGACAAAGACCGTATGGACCTCGAAAAACCATTCGCGGAGCAGGCGTGCGCTTTCAAAGGCATCGCCCCCGTTATTGCCCGGCCCGACGAGTACCAGAATCGCCCCGTCCTGACACAGCGTGCGCGCGAGTTCGGCACCCGCACGCCCGGCCCGTTGCATCAGCGGCTGATCGGCCGCAGCAATTTCGATGCGCCGCAGCTCGGCGCATCGGTAGAGAGGAAGGGGTGGCATCATGGCAGGTCAGGAGAGGAGGTTTTGACAGATTCGATCTTACTCTGTCTTGAGCCTGATGGAATGCTCCGGAAGAAGAGTCGCAAGGCGTGAGGCGCACGAAAGCGTTTATCATCGCGCGTTCATGATTTTCAACGAGACGAGGAGTATTTTCATGCCGACCATGCATATTGAAATGTTTGCCGGACGTACCCCGGAGAAAAAGCGCGAACTGGTGGAGGCGCTGACCAAGGAAACCTGTCGGGTGCTGGGCTGCAGCCCGGAGGCCGTCGATATCATCCTGACCGATGTCGCAAGGGAAAACTGGGCGACCGGCGGCAAATTGTGGTCTGATAAATGAGTGAGGAGTGAGGAGATGATCGTTCCCACGCTCCTGCGT
>CAYMYD010000003.1:10041-18473 GCA_964394535.1 uncultured Propionivibrio sp.
CACGTCGGTATTGCGTAGCAGCGCCGGCAGGGCGGCCAGGCCATGAACGCAGGGGATGGTTTCGTGCGCGTGCGACTGGCGACGCCAGCCGGTGACTCGATAGCCGCGATCCACCAGATCCTGCGCCACCCGGCTGCCCAGTTCGCCCATGCCGAGAATGCTGACGCGGACTTCAGCTGCCTGACGGGTGGGGTGCTGAACCCAGCGTCCGGCACTTTGCTGCTGCCGGTAAATGTCCATGCCGCGCTGGTAGTGCAGCAGGCCGTAGAGGCAGTATTCGCGCATCTGCTGCGCCATGCCGGTATCGGTCAGGCGGATCAGGCTCACCTGCGGAGAGAGTTCTTTATGACGCAGCAGCTTGTCGACCCCCGCGCCCAGGGCGAAAACGGCCTGCAAGCGTGGAAAGCGGGCAAAAAAGCCTTCGGGCGGCGACCAGACGGCGGCGTGGGTGACGGCCTTGGCGTCGACTTCCTGCGGCCAGCAGGCGATATCGATTTCGGGCAGCGCCTCGCGCAACAGTTGCTGATAACGTTCGGGTTGATCCTGCGTGTAGAGATAGAGCATTTTTCAGTCTCGCGGGATGACTTCGCTAAAAAACCAGGTGATGAAATCGTCGACCAGGGGAGAGTGTTCTTCCTTGATGAGCAGGTAATAGCCTTTGTCGCTATCGGTGGCGATGTCGGAGAGGACGACGAGTTCGCCGCTGAGAATTTCCTGGCGCACGACGTTGACCGGACACAACCCGATGCCATGACCCGACAGTACGGCGGTGGCGAGCAGGTTGAAATCCTGGTAGACCGGCCCGGCCAGGGTGCCGCCGGGGGTGACGCTGGCGATTTCGCACCATTTTTTCCAGCCCTCACGGTTCTCGTCGTGTAGCAACGGGGCGCTGGCGATCTGCGCGGGCTGGGTAAAGGGGCCGTGTTTTTTCAGGAAGCCCGGGCTGCATACCGGTTTGTTGGTGCGTGAAAACACGTGGTGCCCGATCACGTTGTGCGATTCGTCCTCGACGAAGGTGATCAGGATGTCCAGCGGCGAGCCGCCTAGGCGTTCATTGGTGCGGGCATAGACGAGGTGAATGTCGACCTCGGGATGACGCTGAGCAAACTGGTCGAGTTTGGGGATCAGCCAGCGGCTGGCGATCGAGGGAATGCAGCCGATGCTCAGGCTGTTGAGGTTGTTGATCGCCTTGATGCGCTGACAGGCGCTGGCCATTTCCATGAACAGCGGCGCCAGCGCATCGTAAAGGCTTTGTCCCTGCTGTGTCAGGCGCAGGCCGCGCCCCTCGCGGCGGAACAGCGGTACCTTGAACCACTCCTCCAGATTGCGGATCTGGTGGCGGATTGCCGAATGGGTGACGTGCAATTCCTCTCCGGCACGCGACAGGCTGAGATGGCTGGCTGCCGTGATGAAGGTTTTGAGCGCGGTGAGGGGAGGGAGTCTATCTGTCAATTTAATTCACATATCGAGGGAAAACTAATCAATTGTGGCAGCAGGGTTTCTTTCATAGACTGGCTGCGCGACTTGCGGGTTTTTCTCAACGACCTGACGTATCAGTGTAGCCGATTTGGGTTGGTGCCATGCGGAACAGGGTACGGAATGCTGAAATACCCAGGGCGTCACAGGCCGGATTCGGCTGATCGTTTGGCCTGCAAATTCTTACTTTCTCCCGAAGGAGTGCATGTATGAAAAACAAGCCGGAATGTTATGTTCCCGAGCGTCCGATTCCCGAAATTTACCACGGCATCCCGACTTTCATGGGCCTGCCCAAAATCGAGCGGAAGGAAGATCTCCCGAATTACGATGTGGTTTTTTCGGGCATCCCTTTTGAGGGGGTGTGCACCTGGGGCGGTTTTTCAGGAACCGAACTTCAACCCAAGACAGTGCGCTGCGCCTCGGCCCGTTACGGCGGCTACCTGCCGGAATTCGACGTTGACGTGTTCGACACGCTGACCGGCGGTGATTATGGCGATGTGGCGACGAAAAACGGCGACATCGAAGGCACGATGAAGAACATCGAAGCCCATGCGAAGGAACTCTGGGACGCCAACGTGTTCCCGGTCACCTTCGGCGGCGACCATTCGGTGGCTTATCCGATCATGAAGGCGCTTGCTGAAAAGCACGACGGCAAGATCGGCATCATCCATCTCGACGCGCACTTCGACAACATGGATCACTTCGGCGAACACAAATTCGCCCGCTGCTCGCCCCTGCGCCGCACCTATGAGTTGCCGGGCCTTGATCCCAAAAACATCGTTCACGTCGGCATTCGCGGTCCGCGCAACAACCCCCTGGGGATGCAGGCGGCGCGCGAAGTTGGCGCAACGGTGATTTCGAGCTTTGAATGCAAGGCACCGGGCGGGATCGAGCGCGCCATCGAACGTTCGGTCGAAATCGCCAGCAAGGGGACGAAGGCCGTTTATGTCACCTTCTGCAGCGATGCCCTCGATGTGGCGCACAATCCGGGCGGGCCGGCTGACCCCTGCGGCCTTTCGACCTATGAAATGGCCTGCTACCTGCGCGGCGTGGCCAGCCAGGCCAATGTCTGCGGTTTCGACTTCGTGGAAATCTACCCGCCGTCGGATCGCAACAATGTTTCCAGTCATGTCTGCTGCTGGATGAGTCTCTATGTCCTCAGCGGGCTGGTGCTGGCAAGAAGCAAGACGTAACAAATCCACTTATAACGCAACAGGAGGGGAAAATGAGTTATTTCGACGGGATTACCCTGTTTTTGATCACGGTGCCGATGCCCGCCGTTCTGGTGTGGTCGGCGTATGACCTTTGGCGCAGCAAACAGGAGGATTGAACATGAACTTTGATCCCCTGCACATTACCTTTGGCCTTTACATCGCCGCGATGATCGGCATCGGCATCGTCACCTATTTCAAGACGGCGAACTACGGCGAGTACATTCTCGGCGGGCGCGGCCTCGGGAGCTGGGTGACGGCCATCTCGGCGCAGGCGGCGGACTTCAGCGGCTGGATCCTGATGGGGCTTCCCGGCGCGGCCTACGCCTCGGGCCTCGGCAAGACCAGCATCTACATCTGCATCTTTACCGCCATCGGCGCGATGATGAACTGGAAATACGTCGCGCAGCGGCTGCGGGTGTTCACCGAGCAGGCGAACAACTCGCTGACCCTGTCGAGCTATCTCGAAAACCGTTTCCACGATAAAAGTCGCATCCTGAAACTGGTGACCTCGATCTTCATCATCATTTTCTTCACCGGCTATGTGGCCTCCGGTTTCGTGAGCGGCGGCGTGCTGTTCGAGAAGCTGTTCGGGATCGACCGCATCACGGCCATCCTGATCGGTGCCGCCGTCATCATCATCTACACCTTCCTTGGTGGCTTCCTGGCGGTGACCTTCACCGAGCTCTTGCAGGGCATCATCATGTTCTCCACGCTGATGCTGACGCCGGTGCTCTGCATCATCTCGGTTGGCGGGATGGACGTGGTGCTGGCCAAGATCGCCGCGTTCAACCCGGATCTCCTGAGTGCGGTGAAGACGGTCGATTTCAACCTCGACAAAGGCATCTTCTGGCAGACGACCGGCAGCGTCACGCTGTTCTCGGTGGTTTCCTGTCTGGGCTGGGGCCTGGGCTATTTCGGTCAGCCGCACATCCTGATCCGCTTCATGTCGATCAAGAACCACCGCGAACTGGTGAAATCGCGCCTCATCGCCCTGTCGATCGGCAACGTGTTCCCGCTCTACGGCACGATCATCGTCGGTCTCATCGGCATCGCGGTCTATAACGGCCCGACGGCGCTGGCCAATCCGGAAACCGTGTTCATCACCATGGTCAAGGACATATTCAACCCCTGGCTGGCTGGCTTCTTCCTCTCGGCGATCATGGCGGCGATCATGAGCACCCTGAGCTCGCAGCTCCTGGTGGCGGCGAGTTCCTTTGCCGAAGACGTTTACAGGAGCTTCATGAAGCCCAATGCCAGCGACAAGGAACTCATGTTCGTGAGCCGCACCATGGTGCTGGTGATCGCGGCGGTCGGTATCCTGCTTTCCTTCCGCGGCGGCAAGATTCTTGACCTCGTTTCCTACGCCTGGTCGGGCTTCGGTGCGGCATTCGGGCCGACAATCCTCTTCTCGCTCTTCTGGGGCAAGATGACGCGCAACGCCGCGATCGCCGGTATCGTCGGCGGGGGCCTCACGGTCGTGTTGTGGCCGCTGACCGGTTCGGCAATGATGGACATCATTCCGGGCTTTGCAGTAAGCTGCGTCGCCATCTGGCTGACGGCAAGCGTTGGCAAGCCGGTCGAACCCGAAGTTGCCGAAACTTTCGACAAGCTCGAAAAAGCGATCAAGGCCAAACACTAAGTGTTGACCGGGAAGGGAGAAGCGGGAGGGGGAAAGGGTAACGCCGGACCGCTTCTTTCTTCTCCCCTCTTTTTTCGGACCCGCCAATGAGTTCTCTGGAATCCTTTCTCACTGATCTTTCCCGCCGCATGCACGAAGAGCGGGATCGTGGCGCAGTGGCGACCTATATTCCGGGGCTGGCAAAAATCGACCCGGAGCAGTTCGGCATCAGCCTCTGCCTGGCGGATGGGCGCGTTTTGAGCTACGGGGATGCACAAACCCTGTTTTCGATCCAGAGCATCTCCAAGGTGTTCAACCTGGCGATTGCCCTCGGGCGCTATGGCAATACGCTGTGGGAACGGGTCGGGCGCGAACCGTCGAGCAACGCCTTCAATTCGATCATCGAACTGGAACTGGAAAACGGCATTCCGCGCAATCCCTTTGTCAATGCCGGGGCCATTGTGACGGTTGACGCCCTGTTGCAGGGACGGGTGCCGAAAGCCACGCTGGCCGATGTCGTGCGTTTCATCCGGACAGCGGCTTCCGATGACGACATCTACATCAACGAGCAGATTGCCCGTGATGAAAACGAGACCGGCTTCCGCAACCACTCGCTGGGCTATTTCCTGCGTTCCTGCAACAACCTGCACAACCCGCACGATCAGGTGCTCGGCACCTATTTCCACCTCTGCGCCATCGAAATGAGCTGTGTGCAACTGGCACTCGCCGGGCGCTTTCTGGCCGGCCTGCACGCGGAACATCAACTGATCACCTCGCGGCATGTGCGCAGCATCAACGCCCTGATGATGAGCGCCGGTCATTACAACGGCTCGGGCGAGTTCGCCTATCAGGTCGGCTTTCCGGCCAAGAGCGGGGTCGGCGGCGGCATTCTGGCGGTGGTTCCCGGTGTGGCTTCAATCGCCGTCTGGTCGCCGGGCCTCAACCGCTTCGGCAACTCGCTGCTCGGCACGCGCGCGCTGGAAGAACTCTCGCTCTTTACCGGCTGGTCGCTGTTCAATCCGGGAAGTCGTGGACAGAAGCGGGCGGTTTCGGCAGCGAGCTGAACGCGAGTCCGGCACGAGTTCTGCCGGTTTTCTGAAAAGCGTTTAAAATCATGAAGTTTTGCGGGTGCCACCCTGTGTGCCCCTGCTTGTTTACAAGAAAGAGACAATATGCGCATGAACCTACCTCCCGCACCTTCGGTGCTGCTGCCCAATGGCGTTTCGATGCCCCGACTGGGTCTGGGTACCTGGCCGATGAACGACATCGAAGCGATGATCGCCGTCGAAGCGGCGCTGAACATGGGTTACCGGCTGATCGATACAGCGGAAAGTTATCAGAACGAACGTGGTGTCGGGGAAGGGCTGCGGCGCTCCGGCCTTTGTCGTGAGGAGGTGTTCATCACCAGCAAGTTCAGCCGTCAGTGGCACAGCATGGAAGGCGTCAGGACGGCATGCGAAAACAGTCTGAAACGCCTCGGCGTCGATTACCTCGATCTCTTTCTGGTGCACTGGCCGAATCCCGACCAGAA
Source organism: uncultured Propionivibrio sp. (assembly GCA_964394535.1). Taxonomy (GTDB): domain Bacteria; phylum Pseudomonadota; class Gammaproteobacteria; order Burkholderiales; family Rhodocyclaceae; genus Propionivibrio. Next base: position 15,881 of record CAYMYD010000003.1, read on the forward strand.
CCGCTATGTTGAAGCATTCGCTGGCCTGGAACGCCTGCTGGAAGCCGGGCTGGTGCGCGCCATCGGCACGTCGAACTTCAAACCGGCCCATTTGCAGCGCCTCTTTGACCAGGGTCTGGTACCGCACGTCAACCAGATTCAGCTCGATCCCTATCATCTGCGTGATGACGAGGTGACCATTCATCGGGCCAGGGGAATTCTGACCGCAACCTGGGGTCCGCTTGGCCGGGGGCGTGGCAACTTGCTGGACGATCCTGTCATTACGGCCATCGCCTGGCGGCATGGCGTGACGCCCGTACAAGTCGTGCTGCGCTGGCATACCCAGCAGGACTTCATCCCGATCCCCAAATCCCTGCACCCGAAACGCATGGCCGAGAATCTGGACAGTTTCCATTTCACGCTGTCTGCCGATGACATGAAGGCACTCGGCGGTCTGGATCGTCCGGACCCGGACATGCTTGATGCAGACAGCTTCGGGCACTGAACTCGGGGCCTTGCGCGCTTCCTGCTGAAAACCGGCTCAGATTTCCGCCCCGACCAGCGCCCCGTTTTCTTCCATCCACGCCCGTCGTCCGGCGGCTTCGTTCTTGGCCATCAGCATGTTCATGACCGGTTGCGCTTCGGCGGCTTCGGGCAGGCGCACACGCACCAGGCGGCGGGTGTCGGGCGACATGGTGGTTTCCCAGAGCTGCTCCGGGTTCATTTCGCCCAGGCCCTTGAAGCGCGAAATGGCGATGGCTTCGGGCCGGAGGCCTTCCTTGCTCAGGCGTTCCAGCAGGCTGCCGCGCTCGGTTTCGTCCAGCGCGTAGAGCTTGCGCGGCGGACGTTTTTTGCCCAGCGCCGGCACGTCGAGCCGGAACAGCGGCGGCTGGGCGAAGTAGAGATGGCCGTGTTCGATCAGCTTGGGGAAGTGCCGGTAAAAGAGGGTGCACAGCAACACACGGATGTGGCTGCCGTCGACGTCGGCGTCGGTCATGATCACCAGCTTGCCGTAGCGCAGGTTGTCCAGCACGGTATCGGGCGCGTCGGCGGGGTGCGGGTCAATGCCGAGCGCGACGGCGATGTCATGCACCTCGCGGTTGGCAAAGAGGCTCCCGGCTTCGATCTCCCAGGTGTTCAGCACCTTGCCGCGCAGGGGCAGGATGGCCTGGGTTTCCTTGTCGCGTCCGGATTTGGCCGAGCCGCCCGCCGAGTCGCCTTCGACGAGAAAGAGTTCGTTGCGCCGGATGTCCTCGCTCTGGCAGTCGGAGAGTTTGCCGGGGAGAATGGCCACCGCCGACTGCTTGCGCTTTTCGACCTTCTGCCCGGATTTGGCGCGTGCCTGCGCGGCACGGATCGCCAGTTCGGTGATTTTTCGGGCGGCATCGGGGTTTTCATTGAGCCAGAGTTCCAGCGGGTCGCGCATCATGCGTGATACCAGCGCCACGGCCTCGCGCGAATTCAGGCGTTCCTTGATCTGCCCCTGAAAGGAAGGGTCGAGCAGACGCGCGGCAAGGACGTAGGAGAGGCGGGAAAACACGTCCTCGGCCGCCAGCTTGATGCCTTTGGGCAGCAGGGCGTGGTGTTCGGCAAAGCTTTTCACGGCCTCGAAAGCCGCCTGGCGCAGGCCGGTTTCGTGCGTGCCGCCCGCCGGGGTGGGGATCAGGTTGACGTAGGATTCACGCGCCATCGCGCCATCGCTGCTCCAGCAGATGGCCCAGGCCGCGCCGGAGCCGGCCGGGAAGTTCTCGTCATCGGGAGCAGCGTATTTTTCGGCGGTAAAGAGCGGGGCGGCCAGTTCGCCTTCGATTTGCCCGGCGAGATACTGCGCCATGCCGTTTTCAAACTGCCAGCTTTTCTTTTCGCCGTCGGCCAGGGTGAGGGTGATGTTCAGGCCCGGCAGAAGTACCGCCTTGCTGCGCAGCAGGCGTTCGAGTTCGGTCTGCGGGATGGTCGGCGAATCGAAGAACTGGGTGTCCGGCCAGGTCCGTACCTGGGTGCCGCGCGCGCGTTTGGGTGCGTCACCGAGGCGTTGCAGGGCTTCGATCACCGCACCACCGGCAAAGACGATGCGGTAACGCCCGCCGTCACGGGTGACATCGACCTCCATGCGCACCGACAGCGCGTTGGTGACCGAGACGCCGACACCATGCAGACCGCCGGAGAAGCGGTAGGCCGAATCGCCGTCGTTCTTGTTGAATTTGCCGCCCGCGTGCAGTTGGGTGAATACCACTTCGACCGTCGGCGCACCTTCGACCGGGTGATTTTCCACCGGAATGCCGCGCCCGTCGTCCTGCACGGAAACCGAACCGTCCGCATGCAGGGTGACGTCGATGTTCTTGCAATAACCGCCGAGCGCTTCGTCGGCAGCGTTGTCGATCACTTCCTGGATGATGTGCAGCGGGTGGTCGGTGCGGGTATACATGCCTGGCCGGTGACGAACCGGCTCCAGGCCCTTCAGTACGGAAATTGAATCTGCGGTGTAGGTCATCAGGGGCTTCAGCGGAAATCAGCAAAGGAGGGATTCTACAACGTGCTTCCTTGCTCAAGCCTAAAAGGGAAGGGAGAAGGGAGAAGGGAGAAGGGAGAAGGGAGAAGGGAGAAGGGAGAAGGG
>CAYMYD010000003.1:18573-32512 GCA_964394535.1 uncultured Propionivibrio sp.
GAAGGGAGAAGGGAGAAGGGAGAAGGGAGAAGGGAGAAGGGAGAAGGGAGAAGGGTGCGCCTCTCCTGTTTTGCCGACTAGCGACGGGCAAAAACGCCATTTGTTTCCGTAGCATCACTGCCGACAGACGGTTTTACCCTTCCCGCTTCTCTCTTCCCTCGCAGGGTTTAGCCGATCAGCGCCACCGCCTTGATCTGCACCCAGACGTCCCGGCCGGGGGCGAGTTCAAGTTGAGTGACAGCACGTTGGGTCAGGCGGGCGATCATTGGTTCCTTGCCGACATCCAGGCGGATCAGCGCCTGTGAGGGGTGGGTGTCCTCGGAAATTTCGACAATCCTTGCGGGAAGAATGTTCTGGATGCTGGTGCTGTCAATTTTTTCACAGGCGATGCTGACATCGCGGGCAAGGATGCGCATTCGGGCGCGTTTCCCGACGGGAATGTCGTTGTCGCGCAGCCACAGGCTGCCGCCGGAAAAATCCACGCGCACCAGATGCCATGTGTCGTCGCGTTCACCAACCACGGCGTCAATGATCACCCCGGCGTCTTCGCCCAGCCGGATCGGCAGATCAAGCCGCGCCAGGGTTTCTCCCAGGGGGCCGACGGCAACGGCCTTGCCGCCTTTCAGGACGACGATATGGTCAGCGAGTCGCGCCACTTCATCCGGGGCGTGACTCACATACAGGATGGGCATTTCCAATTGATCGTGCAGTCGCGCCAGATAGGGCAGGATTTCCTGTTTGCGGTCGTGATCGAGCGCGGCCAGCGGCTCGTCCATGAGCAGAATGCTCGGATTGACGGCCAGCGCCCGCGCCATGCCGACGCGGCTGCGTTCGCCGCCGGAGAGGCAGTCCGGCTTGCGGTCGAGCAGCTTGCCGATGCCCAGAAGCTCAACGGCCTGATCGAGGCTGGCCTGCAAATTGCCTCTGGCCTGCGGTGCGACGCGCTTCATGCCGTAGCGCAGATTGGCCAGGACGGAAAGGTGCGGAAAGAGGCTGGCCTCCTGAAAGACGTAGCCGATCGGGCGCTGGTGCGGGGGGAGCCAGTGCTGATCGTCCTGCCAGGTTTCGCCCTTGACCACGAGCCTGCCGACGGGAGCACGTTCCAGACCAGCGACACAACGCAGGATGGTGGTCTTGCCCGAACCGGAATGGCCGAATAGCGCGGTGACCCCCTTGCCGGACAGGGTGAGATCAACATCCAGGCAGAAGCCGGGCCAGTCGATATAAAAGCGGGCGCTGATGTCGTCCATCTCAGGCTCCCTTCTTCGGCGCAGGCCGCTTGGCGTAGAGCGTCAGCAGCACCAGGAAGGAGAAGATCAGCATCACGGCGGCGAGGCGGTGTGCCGAGCCATATTCCATGGCTTCGACATAGTCATAAATCTGCACCGAGGCGACGCGGGTGGAACCGGCGAGGTTGCCGCCGATCATCAGGACCACGCCGAATTCGCCGACGGTATGGGCAAAGGTAAGGATGGATGCGGTCATGAAGCCCGGCAGCGCCAGCGGCACGGCGACGGTGAAGAAGGCATCGAGCGGGGACGCGCGCAGGGTGGCGGCGACTTCCAGCGGCCGTTCGCCGACCGCGTCGAAAGCGGTTTGCAGCGGCTGGATCATGAACGGCATCGAATGAACGGTGGAGGCAATGACCAGCCCCCAGAAGGTGAAAGGCAGGCGACCCAGCCCCAGGCTTTCGGTCAACTGGCCGATGATGCCGTTCGGCCCCATCGAGATCAGGAGGTAGAAGCCGATGACGGAAGGGGGCAGCACCAGCGGCATGGCCACGATCGCGCTGACCGGCCCCTTCCACCAGGCTTTGGTGCGCGAGAGTCGCCAGGCGATGGGGGTGCCGATCACCAGCAGAATCAGGGTGACGATGCTGGCTAGTTTGGCCGTCAGCCAGATGGCCTGGAGGTCACTGTCGGTAAGCATGTTCTCTGAAGTGAAAGGTGGGGAGTGAAAGGTGAAATGCGGAAAACCGCAGGCATGCCGCCTCCGGCTTCCGCATTTTGCTCGTCACGTTTGGTCGTTGACAGATTTACAGATCGTAGCCGAAGGTCTTGATGAAGGCCTTCACCTTGTCGCTGGCGAGATACTTCATCAGCGCCTGCGCGGCGGGTTTGTCCTTGGCGGCACCGATCAGCACGGCATCCTGACGGATCGGCTGGTACATTTCGGCCGGAACGATCCACGCCGAGCCTTCCGTGATCTTGCCGTCCTTCATGACTTGCGAGAGCGCGACGAAGCCGAGTTCGGCGTTGCCGGTGGCGGCAAACTGGTGCGTCTGGGAAATGTTCTCGCCGGTGACGAATTTCGGCTGGAGGGTGTCGAGCAGCTTGAGCGCCGTCAGCGTTTCAACAGCGGCCTGGCCGTAGGGGGCCAGTTTCGGGTTGGCGATGGAAATATGCTTGAAATCACCTTTTTTCAGCACCTCGCCCTTGTCGTCAACAAAGCCGGGCTTGGCCGACCACAGCACCAGTTTGCCGATGGCGTAGGTGAAGCGTCCGGCACCGACGCCTTCCTTCACCAGCTTTTCCGGCGTGGTGTCGTCAGCGGCGAGCAGGATCTCAAACGGTGCGCCGTTCTTGATCTGTGCGTAGAACTTGCCGGTGGCACCAAAGGAAAGCTGTGCCTTGTGGCCGGTTTCCTTTTCGAAGTCAGCAGCGATTTTCTGCATCGGCGCGGTGAAGTTGGCGGCGACGGCGACGATCACTTCGTCGGCGCAGGCCAGACCAGAAGCCAGCAGGGCAGCGGCGATGAGGGCTTTTTTGAACATGTTTAGTCCTTTCTTGGTGTGATAAAGCGTTGTTTTTTGCAGGAGCGAACCCTGCCTGCGCTCAGGCGCTGCAGGCAAGGCTCGTTCCAATGGTTCCGGGAGTTCAGGCGGCGACGGCGAGAATGACGTGCGATGCCTTGATCAGGGCGCAGGCGCTGGCGCCTTCCTTGAGTCCGAGTTCTTCGATGCTTTCATTGGTGACCACGGCGACGACCATCTTGCCGCCGGGCAGTTCGATGACCAGTTCGCTATTGACCGCCCCCTTGACGCAACGGGCGACCTTGCCGCACAGGCGGTTGCGGGCGCTGGTCTTGAGCGAATCATTGGTGGTGACGATGACCCACGGTGCCTTGATCAGCGCATAGGCTTCCTTGCCTTCGGCCAGACCCAGCGTATCGACGCTGTCGGCGGTGATGATGGCGGTCAGCGCGTTGCCGCCGCCGATGTCGAGAATGATTTCGGCGTTGACCGGACCGCGCTTGACGGACTGTACCTTGCCGAGGAACTGATTGCGTGCACTGGTTTTCATATCGAATCTCCTGATAAGTTGATAGTAGTGTTCAAAATCATCCATGCTCTGTCCGAGGACGGCGAGCACTCTTTCTCTTTCCTTTTCCATTTGCCGACAGGCGTTGAGAACCCGTTGGCCGTAGGGTGTGAGCTGTGTTCCGCCACCATGCCGACCGCCGGTCTGGCGTTCGACGAGTGGCTGCTCGGAAAGGTTGTTCATGCCTTCAACAGCCTGCCAGGCCGCCTTGTAACTCATCCCCATGGCACTGGCTGCTGCGGAGATCGAGCCGGATTCGCCGATGCGTTCGAGCAGTTCCAGGTGGTTCCAGCGTTTTCCGCTGGTCAGCGAAAAAACGCGAGTCGCCGTATCGTTCATGGGGTTCCTTTCGGGAGGCCAAAAGCGTTATTACTATACACGACATAACGGAATCGGCAATATATCTCCAAAAAAACAAAGCCTTTCGCAGGGGATGGCGGATGAACAAATCGCGCAGCTACCGCAAAACCGGCTGGATTTTTAGCCGATCAAATTCGCGAGGGGGCAAACCTTACGCAGCAAACACGACAGCGATTTGTCCGGCTGAATCCGAACAGCGCGCCGGGCCGACAACGATTTGCACGTCACGGCCAAGCCGGGCCAGGCAATCAAGCATCTTTGTTTCACTAATGCCGCGAAACTGGCCACGTAGCATCTTCGACAGCTTGGATTGAGGGATGCCAAGAACGTCGGCGGCTTGCTGCTGGCTCCATTTGTGACCTTTGATGATCTCGCCGATCTTGGTAGCAAGCTGCGCCTTGACCATCATTTCGTCCGCATCGGCCATGCCTAAATCAGCGTAGACGTTGCCGGAACCTTCTTCAATTTTGATCATTTCGTTTCTCCTTTGGCGTGCGCTTCTGCTGCTTTCAAACGTTCCCGAATCAAGTCCATGTCTGGTTTGGGTGTGGCGATGCCATGCATCGATTTCTTCTGAAAGCAATGCAGCACATAAACCGCATCGCCGAATTTGACGGTATAGACAGCACGAAAGGTACCGCCACCCGAGTTTTCGACGACCTCAAGAACACCTGCTGAGCCGAAGCCCTTTAACGGCTTGGCCTGTTCGTGCCTCTTGCCGACTTGGGCTTGATGCAAGGCATAACCGAACGTGTCTTGAACGTCGTCTGGCATTGCCTTCAAGTCTTTTTTCGCGGAGCCGACCCAAAGCAATCGTTTCATGTGTTCTCCCATGTCCGAATTATGCCCATATAGACATAATCGCGCAAGTTTTGCTTGCCGCTTGGGCGCTCTTCACCGAAGGGCGTTACAAGGACTTCGACCTTCGCTTGGCGCGACACCGACGAAAAAGCCAGAAGCGGCCCGGCTTGATCTTGACCCGGTACGGCAAGCGGTGAATACGGCAACAGTGGCGATGTTGGAAGCGGGTGGCGTCAAGGCTGAGGCGGAAATCGTTCCGTTACGGCGAGCCAAAAAAATGAGCAAAGCATCGCGCCCACACGAAGAGGCTTAGGTTGAAATGCTGGCCAAACTGTAATCAGGTGGATTACAATCAAGCAATGATTCGTTCGTTTCTACACAAGGGGCTTGGCCGGTTCTACTCGGAAGGGGATCGCCGGGGCATCCAGACAAAACACGGGGCGCGTATCGAGCGCTTGCTTGACCGTCTGGACGCTTCCATCAGGCCGGAGGATATGAACATTCCCGGTTTCGGTTTTCATGGCCTGAGCGGTTTCAATTCGAAGCGGTACGCGGTGAGTGTGTCCGGAAACTGGCGGATTACCTTTGCTTTTGACGGTGAAGACGCTGTCGACGTTGACCTGGAGGATTGTCACTGATGAGCCTGAGAAACCCGAACCGAAAACCGACGCATCCCGGCGCGATCTTCCGTGAGGATGTTCTGCCCACGCTCGCGCTCTCACAAACCGAATTCGCCAAGCGCTTGGGGGTTTCCAGGCTGACGGTTTCCGAACTCTTGCACGAGAAGCGCTCCCTCTCGCCTGACTTGGCAATCCGCCTTGGCAAGCTGACGAACACGACGCCGGAAAGCTGGCTCTCGATGCAAGCAGCGCTTGACCTATGGACGCTGCGCCAAGAACGGGCGGAAGCGTATGCGGGACTTGAGAGTTTGGCGCTGGCGTGATCCGTTTTGCTGCGTCCAGGTCGACGGGCCGAACGCCGGGGATTGGCGTAACCCCAAGAAAAAGCCCCAGCCAAAGGCCGGGGCTAACTGTTTGTTTTTACTGGTGGAGACGGGCGGGATCGAACCGCCGACCTATTGATTGCGAACCAATCGCTCTCCCAACTGAGCTACGCCCCCACGAACGGCGCAAATTCTACGCGGACGGAAGATGAGCGTCAATGACAAGAAACACGACATGAAACACGGATAACGGACTTGCCCATGCTTGCTTATCTTCTGCGTCGCCTGCTGTACGCCCTGCCGATTCTGATCGGGGTGAATTTCGTCACCTTTGCCCTGTTTTTTGTGGTCAATACGCCCGATGACATGGCGCGGATGCAGCTTGGCGTCAAGCGGGTGAGCGCAGAGGCCATCGCCCGCTGGAAGAGCGAGCGCGGTTACGACAAGCCGCTGTTCATCAATACGGAAGCCGCTGGCAGCGGTGTGCTGACCGAGACCATTTTCTTCAGCAAATCGGCGCGCATGTTCGTCGGCGATTTTGGGCGGGCCGAGGACGGACGCGATATTTCCAGGGAAATCACGTCGCGCATGGGGCCGTCGCTGGCCATTGCCCTGCCGACCTTCATTCTCGGGCTGTGGGTAACGGTGAGCCTGGCCCTGTTGCTGGCGTTCTTCCGCGCCACCCCGCTGGACTTCTGGGGCGTTGTGCTGTGCGTGGCGATGATGTCGATCTCCGGTCTCTTTTACATCATCGGCGGGCAGTTCCTGATCAGCAAGCTGTGGCGGCTGGCGCCGATTTCGGGTTATAGCGCCGGGCTTGATGCGTGGAAATTCCTGATCCTGCCGGTAGTGATCGGGGTGATTTCCGGTATCGGCTCCTCGACACGCTGGTATCGCACGATTTTTCTCGAAGAGATCAACAAGGACTACGTGCGTACCGCCCGCGCCAAGGGGCTCTCGGAGCTCACCGTGCTCTTCCGTCATGTCTTGCGCAATGCCTTGATTCCGATCCTGACCGGCGTGGTGGTGGTCATTCCGCTGTTGTTCATGGGCTCACTGCTGACCGAATCCTTTTTCGGCATTCCCGGTCTGGGCAGTTACACCATCGACGCCATCCAGGCCCAGGATTTTTCCGTGGTACGGGCGATGGTCTTCATCGGCTCGGTGCTGTATATCGCCGGGCTGATCCTGACCGATATTTCCTACACCCTGGTCGATCCACGGATCCGCTTCGAGTGAGCAGGCCATGATCGTCCTACTCTGGTCTGATGTGCTGATCTGGTTGCTGGTCGTGGCCAGCGTGGTGCTGGGTGGCATGTCGTGGCGCAATCCGCCGCTACAGGCCGCATGGCGGCGACTGGGGCGCAGTCGGCCGGGCATGGCGGCGGCGACGGTGCTGCTGGCCTTTGTGCTGGTCGGCCTTGCCGATTCCCTGCATTACCGGCCCCGGCTGGAAAATGCCGATCCCGGCCAGCCGACGGTTTACGCCGTTGAAGTGCTCTCGGCGCTCGATGCCATCGCCGCACCACTGCGCACGCGAAACGAGAAAACCTATTCGGCACCGCTGGCCACCCGCGCCTATGCCAAGGAGTCCATCGAACTGCGCGAAGCCGATGGTCGCGTGCGCACCGTGCGCGATTTTCCGCGCCTGAAATTCGGCGGCATCCATCTTGGCGAGAACGAAGCCGGGCGTGATGCCCATGCCTTCCAGACCGCCTTGTCTGGCGTGCTGCTGGCGCTGGTCGTGGTGTCGGGCGTTTCGCTGGGCATTGCCGCGTTGCTCGCCCGTCGCGGTGGCCGTCCGCTCGGGTCGACGTGGCGCGGCCTGTGGTGCGGCGAGACCGACTTTGCCTGGAACGCCGTGCTGCTGAGTCTGGCCGCCCTGCTGCTGACGCTGCTGCCGGTACTCGCGCTGTGCGTCGATTACCACGTCTTCGGTACCGACAAGGTCGGGCAGGATGTGTTCTACCAGATTCTCAAAAGTGTGCGCACGGCGCTGGTGATCGGGCTGGTGACCACGCTGGTGACGCTGCCGGTGGCCATTGGGCTGGGGATCCTCGCCGGCTATTTCCGGGGACGGATCGACGATGCGATTCAGTATCTCTACACGACGCTTTCCTCGATTCCCGGCGTCCTGCTGATTGCGGCGGCGGTGCTGATGATGCAGGTGCTGATCGACACCCATCCGCAATGGTTCACCACCGCTGCCGAACGCGCTGACCTGCGCCTGCTGGCGCTCTGCTGCATCCTCGGCCTGACCAGCTGGACCGGCCTGTGCCGCCTGTTGCGCGGGGAAACACTCAAGCTGCGTGAACTGGAATACATCCAGGCGGCGCAGGCTTTTGGTGTGACCGATCTGGCTATTTTGCGTCGGCACATCCTGCCCAATCTGATGCACATCGTCATCATCGCGCTGGTCATGGATTTTTCTGGCCTGGTGCTGGCCGAGGCGGTGCTGTCCTATGTCGGCATCGGCGTCGACCCGACGATGATCAGCTTCGGCACGATGATCAACAACGCCCGCATGGAGCTGGCGCGTGAGCCGATGGTGTGGTGGTCGCTGGCGGCGGCCTTCAGCTTCATGTTCGCCCTGGTGCTGGCCGCCAACCTGTTTGCCGACGCGGTGCGTGATGCCTTTGACCCAAGAATGGGTTAAGGGGTGTGGCGCGTGTTGACGGGGGCTGCCGTTATACTACCCGTGTCCTGAGTTCGGCATCGCAGGGAGTGATCTGTGCGGAAAGCTGTGCCACGGATGTTGGTTTGCAGGATAAGGGCGCGATGAACTTTTGCGTCACGGCGTTTGTCCCTGACGTGCGAAATGCCGCAGTGCAATACAACAAGCGGATCAGCGTCATGGTTTCCTTGCGGATTTTTACTTTGGTCGTTTACTTCGGCCGTTTTTTAATTGGAGATTTTCCGAAATGACAAATTTGTCCCTGAAGGCTCGTCTTTGGCTGCTGGGTGTTGTGGCGTCCTCCGGTGTGGCGGTCCTTGCCGTTTCGTCCATTGTCTTTACCAGCAAAAGCGAGTCCATCCTGCACAGTTTTGTTAACAATCCGATTGCTGCACGCCAGATTGCCACCATGAGCTATGCCAGCGGCCTGCAGAAGGGGCAGGCGTTGCGGAACATCCTGCTCGATCCGGGGAATAACAAGGGCTATGAGAATTTTGCCAAGGCCGCCGAGGACTACGAGCAGGGGCTAAAAGACCTGCTGCCAAAAATAAAGCGTAATGAAATTGCCGATCGCTTGCGGGCGAGCAGCGCCAGATTACTTCCCCTGCAACAGAAGATTATCGACCTGATCAAGGCGGGAGATCTGGAAACGGCGGGTGCCATGCTGGTCAAGGAGGAAACGCCGGTCTGGCGTGAAATCAGGGCCGATCTTCTTGCTGTCGTCAATAATTCGAACACCTCTTCCAATGAATCCCAGCAAGCCTTGATCAGCGAGCTGAGCAGTGCACGCCAGTTGGCCATCGGTCTGGGTCTGCTGGTCCTGTTGCTGGTTGGCGCCATGACGTCATTGGTGGGGCGGGCGATTTTCCGTCAGGTCGGTGGTGAACCGCAGTATGCCGCCAGCCAGTTGCAGCGCTTTGCCGATGGCGACCTCACCAGCACCTTGAACCTTGCTGCCAGCGACCGTCACAGCATCCTTGCCGCCATGCATGAGATGCAGACGCAAATCCGGAATCTGATCGCGACCGCTGCCAGCAGTGCGGATTCTGTCGTGCAGGAAAGCAGTGCCATGCGCGAAGAGGCTGCCCGACTGGCCAGCGAGGCTGAAGCGCAGAGCGAGGCCACCTCGGCTATTGCCGCGGCGGTCGAGGAGTTTACCGTCAGCGTCAATACGATGTCCGATAGCTCCCGTGAAGCGGGAGCCTTGTCCACGGACACGGAGCAGCAGATGAGCGAAAGCCTGAATGCGGTGACCGTGGCGACGGAAGGGATTACGCAGGTGGTCAAGAGCATGTCGGACGCTGCAACTTCAATGGATGAACTGTCGCTCAAGGTTTCCAGCATCACTCAGATCGTCCAGTCCATCCGCGAGATTGCCGATCAGACCAACCTGCTGGCCTTGAATGCCGCCATCGAGGCGGCCCGCGCGGGTGAGCAGGGGCGTGGTTTTGCTGTCGTGGCAGACGAGGTGCGCAAGCTTGCCGAACAGACAACGCAATCGACGCAGAAAATTGGCGAGATCGTCAACGGGATTCGTCAGACGACTGAAGTGGCCACGGAAGCTATGCAGTGCGCCAAGGATTATGCCCGGGCCAGCGCCGAGCAGACGTCCCAGGTACACGAATCCGTGGCTGATCTGAATCAGTCGACGGTCCGGGTTTGCAGTATGATCAATTCGATTTCTTCAGCGCTGGTCGAGCAGAGCATGGCGAGTACCGAAATTGCCCAGCGCGTTGAGCGGGTCGCCCTTGGGATCGAAAAAACCTATGCGGCTTCGGCAGAATCCAGCCAGCGCGCCAAGGCGCTGGTCGAACTGTCGCACGTGCTGAAAGACAGCGTACAACGTTTCAAAATTTGAATCGCATGATATGAACGACAAGGCCAAAGCGGCGGCAATTTTCCCAGAACAACCGGTGCCGGATCGTGCTGAAAGTCCGTGATCTCAAAGCCGGTTTCGCCGCCGGTCGTCAGGTGCTGACGGCGGTTGACGGCATCAGTTTCGATCTGGCGGCCGGTGAAACGCTGGCCTTGCTCGGGGAGTCCGGTTGCGGCAAGTCTGCGACAGCGCTGGCGCTCTTGCGGCTCCTGCCGGCGGCCGGGCGCATCCTCGGCGGTCAGGTGCATTTCGACGGCCGCGATCTGCTGCAACTGCCCGAAGCCGAGATGCGTGGTGTGCGCGGCAGCGGCATGGCGATGATCTTTCAGGAACCGGCGACCAGCCTTAATCCGGTGTTGACTGTCGGGCGGCAGATCGGCGAGGTGCTGGAAAAACATCGCGGGCTGAACGGCGCAGCGGCGCAGGCGCGGGCCTTGGAACTCTTGCAGGCGGTGGGCATTGCCGATGCGCCTCGACGCCTGGGCGAATATCCGTTCCAGCTTTCCGGTGGCATGAAGCAGCGGGTGATGATCGCCGTGGCACTGGCCGGCGAGCCGCGCCTGCTGATTGCCGACGAGCCGACCACCGCGCTTGACGTGACCATTCAGGCGCAAATTCTCGATCTCCTGCGCCGCTTGCAGGCCGAGCGTGGCATGGGGATGCTGCTGATCACGCACGATCTGGGCGTGGTGGCGCAAATGGCGCAGCGCATCGGCGTGATGTACGCCGGGGAAATCGTCGAGGAAGCCCCGCGCGAACGCTTCTTCACCCAGCCGCGTCACCCCTATACGCAAAAACTCTTTGCCGCGCTGCCGGACATGACACGGCGCGGTACGCGGCTGGAAACGATCATCGGGCAGGTGCCACCGCTGGCCCGGATGCCGTCCGGTTGCCGCTTCGCAGCCCGCTGCCCGCAGGCCGTGGCGATCTGTCACGAAACCTCGCCCGCGTGGGTCGAGCTGGGGGGCGGGCAGCGGGTGCGTTGCCATCTCCAGCCCGCACCACACTCCCCTCTCCCCGTCAGGGGAGAGGGGTCGGGGGAGAGGGCCAGCGGCGTTTCAGCAAACACGATGCCTTCCAGTCAGTCGCCGTTTTCCCTCTCCCCCGACCCCTCTCCCGCCAACGGGCGAGGGGAGTCCACGCCAAAGGAGGGTGGGGAAAAAGCACTGCTCTCGGTGGCTGATCTCTGCGTGCACTTCCCGATCCGGCGTGGCTTTTTTCAGCGCACGGTGGGCTACGTCAAGGCCGTCGATGGGGTTTCGCTGCAACTGGCACGCGGGCGGACGCTGGCGCTGGTCGGCGAATCCGGCTGCGGCAAAACCACCGTGGGCAAGGGCATTCTGCAACTGATCCGGCCCACAGGCGGTGCGGCGCAGCTTGACGGCAGGGAACTCACCGGCCTCACCCGCAGCACCCTGCGACCGCTGCGTCGGCGCATGCAGATGATTTTTCAGGACCCGTTTGCCTCGCTCAACCCGCGCATGACGGTCGGTGAAATCATCGCCGAAGGCATGGGCGCGCTCGACATCGCCCGCGCTGACGAACAGGCGGCAGCGATTGCCGCCTTGCTGCAACAGGTCGGCCTCGATGCCGCTGCCGCGCAGCGTTACCCGCACGAATTCTCCGGCGGCCAGCGCCAGCGCATTGCCATTGCCCGGGCACTGGCCGTGCAGCCGGAGCTGATCGTCTGCGATGAGCCGACTTCGGCGCTCGACGTGTCGGTACAGGCGCAAATCCTGAACCTGCTCAAATCCCTGCAGGATGAGTTGCAACTCTCGCTGCTATTCATCACGCACAACATGGCGGTTGTCGAATTCATCGCCCATGAAGTCGCGGTGATGTATCTGGGGCGCATCGTCGAGCGGGGTCTGGTCGATGAAGTCCTGCACGCGCCCCGGCACCCCTATACGCAGGCACTGCTTTCTGCCGTACCGAGTGCGCGCCTTGAAGCCCGGCCGGAGATTATTCGCCTGAGTGGAGAAACCCCGTCCCCGGCCAATCCACCGAAAGGTTGCCATTTCCACCCACGTTGCGCCCACGCCACGGAACGCTGCTACAGCAGCTATCCGGCACTTTGCGAAGTCTCTGCCACGCATGCCGTGGCGTGTCATTTGCTATCCGCGCCAAACAGATAGGCGCGTCAGCTCTTACTTGCGCTTGCTGGTCGGCTTGGCTGGTTTTGCAGCTTTGACCGGCTTGCCGCTTGTCCGGTTTTTCTGTTTGACGGCCTGCGGCGTTGCTTTCGAAGAAGTGGCAGGCGCTGCGCTCTTGCGTGAAGCTGTCGGCGTCGCTGTAGCCTTTTTGCTCACGCCGGGAAGGCTCAGTCGGCTGCCGATCGTCACTTTCTCGCTGCGCAGGTCGTTGAGGCGCTTGAGGATGGCCGTGGTGGTGCCGTAACGTTTGGCGATGCTCGTCAGGGTCTCACCCTTGCGCACGGTATGGCTGCGGGCGGCCGGTTCCGGATCAGCGTCCGGCAGACGCGGCTGGCCGGGCAACGGGGTCATGTCCGGCTTGCCGTTGTAATCCTTGTTGGCGACCAGCAGGGTCAGGCCGGGCTTGATCTGCCCCTTGATGCCGTTGACCGCCCTGAGATTGGCGACTGTCATGCCGAAACGCGGCGCTACGGATTCAAGCCGGTCACCGGGACGCAGGGTATAGGTCTGCCAGGACGACAGCGGCTTGTTGTCTTCTTCGTGCGCCTCAAGGTTGCTGACGAAGGTCTCGTATTTCTCGGTCGGAATAACCATCGGCGAATCGGTGGTGATCACTGGCCGATGATGCGCCGGGTTCAGCGCGACGAATTCCTGCACCGGCATCTCCGCCAGTTTTGCGGCGACCTTGACGTCAATATTGGTCGGCGCACTGATCGTGGCGAAATAGGGGCGGTTGGGGATGCGCGGAATGCCCAGCTCGGACAGGGTTCCCGGATTGCTGAAAATGTTCTTCAGCGCCTGCAGTTTGGGAACATAGTTGCGTGTTTCCTGGGGCATGGAAAGACTCAGGTAATCGGTCGGCAAATCCTGCGCCCGGTTCCTGTTCACCGCACGTGCCACGGCCCCTTCACCCCAGTTGTAGGAGGCCAGCGCCAGATGCCAGTCGCCGTGCATTTCGTAGATCGTTTGCAGGTAATCGAGCGCTGCAGTCGTTGAGGCAACGATGTCGCGGCGTTCGTCCTTCCACCAGTTCTGATCGAGGTTGTAGCGTTTGCCTGTCGCCGGGATGAACTGCCACAGGCCGGAAGCCTTGGCGCGGGACAGCGCTGTCGGATTGAAGGCGCTCTCGACCATCGGCAGCAGCGCCAGTTCCATCGGCATGCCGCGCTTGTCCAGTTCCTCGACGATGTGATGCATGAAGGGCGTTGCCCGTTCGGCCATGCGACGCAGGTAATCCGGACGGTTCATATACCACTGTTGGTGGTAGAGCACGAGATCGTTGTTGATGTCGGGCATGGCAAAGCCGAGGCGGATGCGCTGGAAAACATCGTCGGCTTCCCGGATCAGATCCACCGTCCTGACTGGTTGTGCCGGGGGAGAAAGTTCGACTTTGGGCAGGGGCTCATCAATTTTGCCCGAACCAGGCAGCGGCCCGACCGAAGAGGTCGGCAGCGCTCCCTCAAGCGGACGCTCGGCGGACGTTGCCGCCCCGGTGGGCGTACCGGGTGTGCTCGCACAACCGGCAAGAATGAGGGAAAGGCTGCAGAGGACGATGCCAACGGCAGTCCTGAAAGAAGGTTTATGTTGCGTCATCCGTATCCTGTCCGTCAGCATGAGGTTGCGGACGCCTGATCCTGAAACGCAGGAAAATCAGCTTTTCCCGCGTTTTCAGCATGGAAGATGGTTTTAGGTGATGGTTTTCTTGCCGGATTCGAGGGCGCAATTATAGCCTGAATGGCGGAACGGGCAGCGGCGACGCAGACGATCAGGGACTGATGCGCTAAAGCACTGATACGGCCTTGGAAGGTGCGA
>CAYMYD010000004.1:0-2237 GCA_964394535.1 uncultured Propionivibrio sp.
GCACGGAAACTGCCGGTGTGGCCGACCATGTCGCCGTTGGCGAAGTTGCAGCGCAGGGTCTTGTACTTGCCACTTTGCAGGGCAGCGATCATCGCGTCGGTAATTTCGGCAGCCTTCATCCACGGGCGTTGTTCGAAAGGCACGATATCACTGGGGACTTCCAGCCAGGTTTCGCCGTCAAACTTGTTGGAGCGGTTGCCGTTCCAGAAGTAGGTGACGTGACCGAATTTCTGCGTTTCCGAGCAGGCGAATTGAGCGATGCCGCATTGGGCGAACCATTCGCCCGTGGTGTCGAGAATGGCCGGGGGATTGACCAGGAAACGCTTGGGCAGTTTCAGGTCGCCATCGTATTGCAGCATTCCGGCGTAGGTGACTTTCGGCAGACGCACGCGGTCGAACTTGTCGAAAGGGGTTTCTTCAAAGGCGCGGGTGATTTCGATGGCGCGGTCGCCACGGAAATTGTAGAAAACCACGGAATCACCGTCCTCGACGGTGCCGACCGGCTTGCCGTCCCTGGCGATGACGAAAGGCGGCAAATCCTGATCGATCACGCCGGGCTTCTTCACGCGCAGCGCCTTGACGGCTTCCGAGGCGCTGGCAAACAGCTCGCCCTGGCCGAGCACGTGGGTTTTCCAGCCTTTTTCGACCATGCTCCAGTTGGCGTCGTAGCGATCCATGGTGATGTTCATACGCCCGCCACCGGAGGCGATCTGCGCGTCAAAATCCGCGCCACAGAGGCTGGCGAGGAAGGTTTCGAAAGGCTCGACGTAATCCAGCGCGCTGGTTTCCGGAACGTCGCGGCCATCGAGCAGGGCGTGCACGCGCACGGCCTTGACCCCTTCTTCCTTGGCGCGAACGATCATTGCCTTGAGGTGGTCGAGGTGGCTGTGCACGTTGCCGTCGGAGAAGAGGCCGATGAAGTGGATGACCCCGCGCCCGGCCTTGGCCCCGGCGACGATTTCCTGCCACGCCGTGCCTTGCCAGATGCTGCCTGCGGCGATGGCGTCGGCGACCAGCGCCGCGCCCTGGCTATAGACCTGGCCGGCCCCGATGGCGTTGTGGCCGACTTCGGAGTTGCCCATGTCGTCATCGGAGGGCATGCCGACGGCGGTGCCGTGGGCGCGCAGGCGGACGTTCGGATACTTGGCGAAGAGCCGGTCGAGCGTCGGTTTGCGGGCGGCGGCGATGGCGCTGCCGACGTCCGATTTTGGCAGCCCGTAACCATCCATGATGATGGTGACGATCGGGCCCTGGATGCCGGGGAAAGAAGCGAGTTTTTTCAGCATGGTGTTTTCCTCTTGGGTGAAACGTGAAAGTTGGGAATCAGTGTTTGTGGCGGTACGGGACTGGCGTGATCGGTGCTTCACCTTTCACTTTTCATCGGTTTGATGACATTGATGATGGCGTCACCTTCCGCCGTCCGTTTGGGCAGCGCCTTCCAGGCGTGCCCATAAACTACTTCAAAGCTGGCCGGGAAGCGGCCTTCCAGGCGTTGGGTGGCATAGGCCTCCCGGGCCTGTTGCCAGGCCTGGCGGCCCATCAGGCCACGCTGGCGGTCCTCCATGGCGCAGGCGGCACCGTTGCGGCGCAGTTCCAGAAACAGGTCGTCGAGCCGGTCGTAAGTCATGGTGATGGTTTCAACGTCCATCACCGGGTTCTCGAAACCGCATTCGAGCAGCATGTCGCCGTAATCGTGCATGTCGATGAAGCGCAGGGTGTGCGGATGCTTGTCGATGAAGCTGTAACGCAGTTCCTTCAGGGTGTCCGGGCCGAAGGTCGAGAACATCAGCAGGCCATCGACCGCGAGCACGCGGTGCATTTCACGCAGCGCGGTACGCGGGTCGGCCAGCCAGTGCAGCATCAGGTTCGACCAGACGAAGTGGCTGCTCCCCGCCTTGAGCGGCAGGGCACCGGCGTCTGCCGCCAGTAAGGGCGCACCAATGCCGCGCATGCGTGGCATCAGCCAGCGCCAGCGCGAACGCGGCCCGCGTCCGGCGCACAGCATGGCTTCACTGGCGTCCAGTCCGATCACCTGGGCTTTTGGGTAACGTTCGCTCAGCGGGGTCAGGGTCGCGCCGGTACCGCAGCCGATGTCGAGAATCCGCGCCGGATCGACCTTGATGTCATCGAGCCGTTCCAGCATCCGGCTGGCGATTTCGCGCTGCAACACGGCGACGCTATCGTAAGTGCTGGCTGCACGGGCGAAATTGCGTCGGACTTGGCGGGCGTCGATCATG
>CAYMYD010000004.1:2337-15092 GCA_964394535.1 uncultured Propionivibrio sp.
AACACGGCTTTCAGACCGATTTCATGCCGATTTTTCCAAAGAGATTCATGTCGTAATTGACGTTCAGCCCCTGGGTGGTCAGCAGTTTTTCGCAGGAGAAAATCGAGTTGGCACCGGCGAAGAAGCACATGGCCTGCATTTCTTCGCTCATCACCTCGCGTCCGGCAGAAAGGCGTACCCAGCTTTTCGGCATGGTGATGCGTGCGGCGGCAATGGTGCGGACAAATTCAAAATTGTCGATTTTTTCCTTTTCGGCCAGCGGTGTGCCGGGAATGGCGACGAGGTTGTTGATCGGTACGGAGTCCGGTTGCAGGTTGGCCAGTTGCGCGATCATTGCCGCCCGGTTGCGGCGTGATTCGCCCAGGCCGAGGATGCCGCCGGAACACACCTTGATGCCGGCATTGCGCACCTTGTCGATGGTGTTCAGGCGATCCTGATGCGTGTGCGTGCTGATCACCTGCCCATAGAATTCGGCGTCGGTATCGAGGTTGTGGTTGTAGTAATCCAGACCGGCTTCTTTCAGTTTTTCGGCCTGGCCGTCTTGCAGCATGCCCAGCGTGACGCAGGCTTCCATGCCCAGCGATTTGACTTCGCGGATCATGTTCGTGACGACTTCCAGTTCCTTCTCTTTCGGGCCGCGCCAGGCCGCGCCCATGCAGAAACGGGTGGCACCGGCTGCCTTGGCCTTTTTCGCCGCTTCCAGCACCTCTTCGACTTCCATCAGCGCCTCGCGCTCGGTGGCCTTGTAACGCGCTGATTGCGAGCAGTAGCTGCAATCTTCGGGGCAGCCGCCGGTCTTGATCGACAGCAGCGCCGAACGCTGTACCTCGTTGGGGTTGAAGTTTTCACGGTGAATCTGCTGCGCCTTGAACAGGAGGTCCATCAGGGGCATCTGGTAGAGCGCCTCGACTTGCGAGACCGTCCAGCGCGCCTGCCGGGCCGTGGCAATGGCCTCGGCGGCGGCCGGGGGGGAAATGGTATTCATGGATAAAGTGGTCTAAAGACAGAGTTGCCGCTTGCGGGCAAAATGAAGACGTGGAAAAGTCCACCCAAAGTGCTTCGGAGTACAACCGGAAAATGGCAATTTTACCTCACATCGCTTCGCTTTCGGCCCTCGGCAAGGCATTGCTGACGCAGGATTGCCTGCTCTGTGGCGCGGCCAGCGACGAGGCGATTCTCTGCGCGGCGTGCTTCCGTGAATTGCCGCGCCTGCCGCTGACCTGCTGCCCGCGCTGCGCCCTGCCGACGACGCAGGGCGAAATCTGCGGGCGCTGTCTGGCCAATCCACCGCATTACGACAGCACGCGGGCGGCTTTTCGCTACGATTTTCCGCTGGACCGGCTGATTCAATCGTTCAAGTACGGTCACCGCCTGGCCCTCTGTGCTTTTTTCGCCGAGCAATTGGCGGCGCTGGCGCAGGGACTGGAAGTTGATCGCATCATTCCCCTGCCGCTGCATCCGTCCCGCTTGCGCGAACGCGGCTTCAATCAGGCGCTGGAACTGGCGCGGCCGCTGGGCCGGGCGCTGGGACGTCCGGTCGATAGTCGCAGTTGTCAGCGTATCCGCGCGACCGAGGCGCAGGCCGGTCTGCCGTGGAAAGCGCGCAGCAAGAATATCCGCAACGCCTTCCATTGCACCGCCGATTTCAGCGGCCAGCGCCTTCTTTTGCTCGACGACGTGATGACCACCGGCGCAACGCTCGACGAATGTGCCCGAACGCTCAAGCTGCATGGCGCAGCGCAGGTGCACCTGCTGGTGGTGGCGCGGGCGCTGTGAGGACGGAAAGGTGCGCTGTCAGTTTTCCGGGGAAGTACTCTGCGTGTCCATCCAGGGGGCCGGATAAGCCAGCGCGTAGCCCTGGGCGAAATCAACGCCGCATTGTCGCAGGGCCTCGACGATGGCCATGGTTTCAGCGTATTCGCCGACGGTGCGGGTTCCCATGGCGTGGCCGAGGCGGTTGATCATTTCAACCATGGCATGATCGATGGCGCTACCGGTCATGTTTCTGACCAGATTGCCGTCGATTTTCAGATAGTCGACCGGCAGGTGCTTGAGATAGCCAAAGGAGGACATGCCGGCCCCGAAATCGTCCAGCGCGAAAGAACAGCCCAGCGCACGCATTTGCGTGATGAAGCCGATGGCATGGGACAGATTGACGACGGCGTGGGTTTCGGTAATCTCGAAGCAGATCTGCGCGTGGCTGATTCCGTATCTGGCAAACTGCGCCTTGACTTCATCGACAAATTCCCGGTCGCAGAAGGTGGCTCCCGAAAGATTGATGGCAAATACGTGCTTTTTGCTTTCCGGTATTTTGTCGTTGAGGCGGGCAATGTGTGCGAAGGCCTTGTCGATTACCCAGCGGTCGATCAGCGGCATCAGGCCGAAACGTTCGGCGGCCGGAATGAACATGCCGGGCGAGGCGATATTGCCGTTTTCGTCGCGCAGGCGCAGCAATAGCTCGAAATGCGTTACCTGACTCTGATCCAGCGGAATGACCGGCTGGGCATAGAGCAGGAAGAGGTCTTCCTGCAGCGCCTTGTGGATTTTTTCCACCCAGGTCATTTCGCCGTAACGGGCGGACAACACGGCATCCTCTTCGTGGTAGACCTCGACGCGGTTACGGCCACTTTCCTTGGCCTTGTAACAGGCCAGGTCCGCAGCACTCAATGCGTTGTTGGGGGTTTCGCCCTGCTTGGTCAGATGGACCAGGCCGATACTGGCCGTGGTGGTGAATTTGCGAGCACCTTTGATGAGTTCCGCCTGACTGATGAGGGCGCGAATTTCTTCGGCGCGTTGCTTCCCGGTCTCCAGCGAGCAATTGACCAGCAAAATGCCGAATTCGTCACCGCCCATGCGCGCCAGGATGTCCTGGGCACGTAATGAATGGCTGATTTTTTCACCGAGCAGGCATAGCAATTCGTCGCCAGCGGCGTGTCCGCTGGTGTCATTGACCACCTTGAACTGATCCAGGTCGATGAAGATCAGGACATGACCGGCATTGTCCCGGCGCTCCACATCGTGTTCACGCAGACTGTCGAGCGCCTTGCCCACATGTTCCTCGAAGGCACGGCGGTTATAGAGAGAAGTCAGCGGGTCGCGCTGCGCCAGCCAGCCAAGGCGTTCGATCATCTCTTTTTCGCGGCTGGTGTCGTGCATGATCAGCACCGCTCCACTGACTTTCTTGTGCTCGTCGTGGATCAGTGAGGCGACCCAGGAAACGGAAACCGTCGTTCCGTCGCGCCGCAGCAGGCAGTGCGAGGTTTCGTTCTTGGTCAGGGTTTCTCCGCTGTCGAGCAGTTGTTGCAGCGGGAAAGGCACGGCAGCACCGGTGGTTTCGTCGATCAGGAAAATCAGGTCACGGATTTCCGGTGCCGGTGCTCCGTTTCCTTCATTCGTGTAGCCACACAGTTGGCAGGCCGCTTCGTTCATGTAGGCGATTTTTCCCTGCTCGTCGATGCTGATGACCGCGTCGCCGATGGCCGCCAGGGTGATGGCTGCCCGTTGCCGTTCGGCGAGCAGCGCGTCGGCGATGGCCTGCCGTTCGCGCAGGAAGCCGCGTGTACGCCAGATGATGCCGGCGAGCAGGATGAGAAACAGGAAGACTTCCAGATGGATCAGCCAGTCATAGATCTGGTGCGAGGCGACGCCCAGACGGCCACTGAAGGAGTCGGCCGGCGTGCGCAGAATATAGTCGATGCGGAAAACCTCTGCGGCCAGATAGGCCAGCTTTTTCGGATTGTTTGGGGTTTCCTGGTGATATTTGACGATTTTCTCGTAAAGGCTTTCCAGTTCCAGCATGTTTTCGTCGGCCTTGCCCCAGGCGCTGAACATTTTTTGCAGGGGCGGAGTGCGTCCGAAATAGCGCTGTACCCAGATGCCGTAACCAATGTCGGCGGCAGGCATGCCGATGGCCAGCATGTCGTCGCGCATCTGTTCGATATTGTGTGGGGCGTTGGTTACGATTTCCCGCATGTTCATGAAATGCCGGTGAACCTTGATCGCCGCCTTGTAAGCCTCTGCCGATTGCGGATCGCCGGTATGCAGATAGCGCAGAATCTGGAAAGTGGCGGCTTTCTGGTTTTTCGCCCAGAGGTTCTCGCCAACACTGAAGCTGCGAATGCCCATCATCAGGTCCAGCGCCAGGATGCCCACAACGGTAATCAGCAGAAAACCCAGGCAGAACGGCCAGATCAGCTTGAACAGGGGGATATGTTGTTGTCGCATGATGTTTGCGGGTGATGCCAATGACTCCGATAAACGAAATCCTACACAGGATTGGCATTTGATGCATTGGAAATATTTCGGATGAAATGTTTCCGCAGGGTTCCGTGTTGCTTTGTTCGCTGCCGCGCGGAAAAGTTGGCTGGTCGGAAAAGTCAGTGGGTAAAGCCCGGGCTAGCCGCTTTCCACTGCCTTTCCCATCAGCTTTCCTCCTCGATCAGCGCCTTGAGGACGGGGGAGTAGAACTCGCGGCGGGCCAGGACAATCACGATGATGAGGGTCGTGAGAATGAACAGCCAGGGCGAAACCATCCAGGCCATCACCGCCATGCCAAAATAGTAGGCACGCAACCCCCGGTTGAAGTCGTTGCCGGCACACTGGTTGACGGTGGCAAAACGCTGCGCATGCTTTTCCATGACTTCCGGGCTGGCCTTTTGCGGAACCGAACCCAGGGTGATCGAGAGCAGATTGAACTGCCGCAACGACCAGGTGAATTTGAAGTAGGCAACAATGAACACGCCGATCAGGATCAGCAACTTGATTTCCATGGCTTCACGCGAAAGGACGTGAGCGAAGGGCATGTCGGAAGCGATCATCATCAGATGGTCGAGCGCACCCAGGGCGGCAAACAGCGCGGCAATGATGTAGATCGAAGTGTTCGCGTAGAAGGAGAGGCTGTGCAGAAGGTTGGCGATCAGTGCCGCATCGACGATGCGCGGTTCGCGGGTGAGCATGACCCGACCCCATTCCTGGCGCATCCGGTGTGTCTCCAGCAACAGGCTTTTGCGCCCGATCCAGCCACGCTCGACGACCACTTCGTAGCCCAGCCAGCAGAGCAGAAACCAGCCCAGACCGAACCAGTCGAGCAGGGAAAACTTGTCAAGGAAATTATCTAAAAACATGGGCTTGTCCGTTTCCATGGACGGGATGGCCCGTCAGCCATCGGCGGTAATTCGTGGAGTTTTTCAGTCGGTTGCTGCCGTTGCAGGAGAAGCTGTTTACAGGCTCTCCAGCCTGGGGTCGCGGCTGAGCAACTGGTTGACAGCGTCCGTCGCCGACATGTTTCGGTGCAGGATGGCGTCGACCGCTTCGGTGATCGGCATTTCGATGCCCAGTTGCGTCGCAAGACGGGCCACTTCGCGCGCCGTACTGACACCTTCGGCAATGTGGCCGAGGTCGGCCAGAATTTGCGGCAGTTTTTTTCCGGCGGCAACGGCCAGGCCGACTTGCCGGTTGCGCGACAGTTCGCCGGTGCAGGTCAAGACCAGGTCACCCATGCCGGCCAGCCCCATGAAGGTATTTGCCTGTCCGCCAAGGGCGACACCAAAGCGGGCAATTTCCGCGAGGCCACGGGTCATTAGCGCAGCTCGGGCGTTGTAGCCGAAACCGAGACCGTCGCAGATGCCGGTGGCGATGGCCATGACATTCTTGACTGCGCCGCCAACTTCAACGCCCGGCAGGTCGTTATTGGCATAGAGGCGCAGGTGGGAGCTGTGCAGATCGAGTACCGTCTGGCGGGCAAAGGCCGCATCGTGTGAGGCCAGGGTGATCGCTGTCGGCAGGCCACGGGCGACTTCTTCGGCAAAGCTGGGGCCGCTCAAGGCGCCGCAGGAGAAATTACTGCCGATCGTTTCGCTGACAATCTGGTGTGGCAATTTGGCACTTTCCGCTTCCAGTCCCTTGCATACCCAGAGCAATGGCCGCAGCAGGCCGGTTTCACGCAGGCGTTGCAGCGTCGGACGAAAGCCGATCAGTGGTGTGGCCAGGATCAGGAGTTCGGCGCTGGCGATGGCGGCAGAGAAATCATCGGCAATTTCCACGGCATCGGGTAGCCGGTAGCCGGGCAGGAAGCGCTTGTTCTCGCGGGTCTCGCGCAGGGTGCGGGTGACCTCTTCTTCGCGTGTCCATAGCGTCAGCGCGTGGCGTATGCCGAAGGTCATGGCCAGCGCGGTTCCCCAGGCACCCGCCCCGATGATGGTAAGTTTCATGGGCAGGGGGAGAAGTTGGAAGCGCTCACCGGGGCGACTCCCTCAACAAGAACACGTTGGAAGCAGGCACAGACCATCGCAAACAACAGGCGCACCCTTCTCCCTTCCCCCTTCTCTCTTCCCTCATATCCCCCAGACCTGATTGGCGCGCACGTAACCGCTCTGACCATCACGGTGGCGTACCTTGATCCAGCCGCCAGGTGCCGCTTCAAGATAGTCGAGCGAAACGTTCTTTTCGGCCTCGAAAACCAAAGGCGAGGATTCGTTGTTGGCCTGACGAATTTCGGCACGACTGGCGGTGACGATAAGCGAGCGCCGTTCGGCGAGAAACTTCCGTTCGATCCACGCCAGCGTGCCTTCGGAATCACGTATCTTGGCCCAGCCGTCGAGGCTGACGACGATTTCGACCGGCGTATCGCGACGGATCACGAACTGCTTGATACCGCGCTGCGACGGGGCATCATAGAGCACGGTCGTGGTTTCCACCGTCCGGTACTCGATGGCCTGGGCAGACAGCGTCAAGGTGCAGGCCAGCAGAAAGAACAGGCGTTTCATCGTCAGACCTCCGTTGATCAGGCGCTGGCTCCGGCAGCCTGTTCCTGCTCCTGTTGCAGACGGGCGGCGTAGAGCGCTTCAAAATTGACCGGTTGCAGGATGACCGGCGCAAACCCGGCGCGAACCACGGCGTCCGAAACCACTTCACGGGCGTAGGGGAAGAGAATGTTCGGGCAGGCGATCGAGAGCAGGGCTTCGAGGTTTTCTTCCGGGATGTTGCGCAGACGGAAAATGCCGCCCTGGCCGACTTCGACGAGGAAGACGGTTTTCTCACCAATTTTGGAGGTGACGGTGGCCGTCAGGACGACTTCAAAGGCGTCTTCGGACAGACGCTGCATGCCGGTCTGGAGTTGCAGGCTGATCTCCGGGCTTTCATTTTCAAGAAAAATTGCCGGGGCGTTCGGGACTTCCAGCGAGAGATCCTTGATGTAGAGCTTCTCGATGGCAAATTGCGGGGCTTCCTGCTCGTTGGTGGTATCGGTCATGGTGGTCTTCTGTAAGTCAGGGTTGAGAAGGCGAGGTTTCGCCGGAAAGGAGTGGCAGCAGCTTGCCTGCCCGATCAAGGGCGATCAGGTCATCACAGCCGCCGACGTGGGTTTCGCCGATGAAAATCTGCGGGACGCTGCGGCACGGGATTCTTTGTGTCAGTTCATCCCATTTCGCCGGTTCCAGATCGATGCGGATCTTTTCGATCTGATCGACACCACGGGAATGCAGCAACTGCTCGGCGCGAATGCAGTAGGGGCAGACGGCGGTCGAATACATCACGACGGGTTGTTTGCTCATTTCTTGCTCCCTTTTTTGAGCGGCAGACCGGCAACGCGCCAGGCAGCGATACCGCCGCTGAGATTATGCGCCCGGGTATAGCCCATTTTTTCCAGCGTCTTGCAGGCATCGCCCGAACGCCCGCCGGTCTGGCAGACCAGGATCAGCGGGGCTTCCTTGTTGCTGGCGAGGTCGCTGACGCGGCCTTCGAGCTGGCTGAAGGGGACATTGCGTGATTCGGGCAGGTGGCCGTCGACGTATTCATTGCTTTCGCGCACATCGATGACCAGCGCATCTTCGCGGTTGATCAGCAGGGTGGCCTGCGTTGCCGTGACGGCATTGCGGCTGCTCGGGCTGCGCAGAAAGCTGAGCAGCAGCAAGGTGCCACTGATGACGGCCGTGGCGACCAGAAGAATGTTTTGTTGTATGAATTTGAATTCCAAGCGAGGCTCCAGAAACGACGGTTAAATGGGTAAAAACGATCTGCCGGATAGCCGGGCAGAGGGATCAGTGGGCGCAGAAAACCTCCCGCATCATGCCGATCAGCTGCAGGATGCGTTCATTACCGATGCGGTAATAGACCCGGTTGGCGTCCTTGCGCGTGACCATCACGCCTTTTTCGCGGAGGATGGCCAGGTGCTGCGAGATATTGCTTTGCGAGGTGCCGACGACTTCGACGATATCCTGAACACAGAACTCCTGATGACCGATCACGCAAAGTATCTTCAGCCGCAAGGGATGAGCGATCGCCTTCAGCGCGTGCGCTGCCAGCTCGATATGCTCCTGCTTGTCAATGAGGGTCACGGTAGCCCGAATTCCGTTTAAGTGAAGTGATTCATTATAAAATAATTCCTGCCCGTAAGGGGCTTGAGTGACATGTGAAAGGTGAAATGTGAAAGGCAGGAAGCAGGAGGCGGGCAAGCAGAGGGGTGAAAACCGGGCTACTTCATCCAGCGCGAAGCGCCGTCAACATCCGCCGAAGGCGCAAATCTCACCCTTCTCCCTTCCCCCTTCTCTCTTCCCTTTTTCCCCTTCCCGCCTCATCCTGTTTTTTTCGCTGCTCGCTCTGCTGTCGGGCGAGGGCTTTGCCGCCCCTGCGGCCCGGAACGTGAAGCAGGCAGCGCCAACGGCGAGCGAGGTCAGCGAAAAGCAGGATGACCTCAAGGAATTGCGCGGCCAGATTGAATCCCTGCGCAAGGAAGTGGCCGCCGCCGAAGGGCAGCGCGCCAGTGCGGCGGATCAGCTCAAAGGGGTCGAGCAGGAAATCTCCGTGACCCAGCGCGATCTGCACAAGCTGTCCACGCAGAAAAGCCGCTTGCAGGAGACAATGAAAGACCTCGGGCGGCAGGCCGATGAGCTGGAACGACAGTTGGGCAGCCAGCAGGCGCAACTGGAAAAACTGATCTACCGGCAGTATCTGCAAGGCAGTCCGGACGCCCTGCAACTGATCCTCAATGGCGACGACCCGAATCAGACGGCACGCGATCTCCATTACCTGTCGATCATCGGCAAGGCACGCAGCCAGATGGTGCGCGAGATCGGTGCGACCTTGCAGCGCAAGCAGGCGCTGGCGGCGACAACGCGCGAACGTGCCGATGAACTGGCTGGCGTCGAAGCAAAACAAAAGGAACAACACGGCAAATTGCTTGCCCAACGTGAGCAGCGCAAGGTGGTGCTGCAAAAAATTGCGGCGAAGATTTCCGAGCAGCGGCGTGAAATTGGCAATTTGCAACGCGATGAGAAACGGCTTTCGCAGTTGATTGAGCGCTTGTCCCGGATCATTGCGGCGCGGTCGGCACCTCGTCGTGAGGCGAAGGCGCCGGTGGCTGGCAAGGGCAGTACGCCGGAGATCAGTAACGAGAGTACGCCGGGGGTGACGACAGGCAGTTTTGCACAGTTGAAGGGAAGTCTGCGCCTGCCGGTTCGTGGCGTGGTCAGCAACCGTTTTGGCGCGGCGCGCCAGGAAGGCAGTAACTGGAAGGGGTTGTTCATCCGTGCCGGTGCGGGCAGTGAGGTCAAGGCCATTGCTGCCGGGCGGGTGGTGTTTGCCGACTGGATGCGTGGCTTTGGCAATCTGATGATCGTCGATCACGGCGGCAGTTACCTGTCGATCTACGGCAATAACGATGCCCTGCTGAAACAGGTCGGTGACAGTCTGCGCGGCGGTGAAACCATCGCTTCGGTCGGCAACAGCGGTGGTAATCCGGAATCCGGTTTATACTTTGAATTGCGGCAGAATGGGCAGCCGATTGACCCGTTGAAGTGGGTGAAACTTTGAGTGAGAAACAGTGGTTAGTGGCTAGTGCTTGGTGGCTGGTGATAGTTGGTGAAAGCTGATCAAACCATCAGAATTCCACTCCTCACTTTCCGCATTTAATTTATCAATTAAGGAGCAGCATCGATGGGCAAGTTGAAGCAAGCAGGACTGGTTTGTGCAGGAA
The DNA here is from genome assembly GCA_964394535.1 of uncultured Propionivibrio sp. Taxonomy (GTDB): domain Bacteria; phylum Pseudomonadota; class Gammaproteobacteria; order Burkholderiales; family Rhodocyclaceae; genus Propionivibrio. The sequence goes on from CAYMYD010000004.1 coordinate 12,308, forward strand.
TGCTGGGCGGCATTCTGATCAGTCTGCAATTTTCGGCATTGGCCGAAAAAGACGTTCGAGCCAGTCTGCCCATCGAGGAATTGCGTACCTTTGCCGAAGTGTTCAGCGCCATCAAGCAGGGTTATGTCGAACCGGTCGAAGATAAAAAGCTGATCACCCACGCGATCAGCGGCATGCTCTCGAACCTCGATCCGCATTCAGCCTATCTTGATGCCGACGCTTACAAGGACTTGCAGGTCGGTACGCAGGGCGAATTCGGCGGACTGGGCATTGAGGTCGGCATGGAAGACGGTCTGGTCAAGGTCGTTTCGCCGATCGAAGATACCCCGGCGGATCGGGCCGGAATCAAATCCGGCGATCTCATCTTCAAGCTCGACGATACCCTGGTCAAAGGGCTGACCTTGTCCGATGCGGTGAAGCGCATGCGCGGCAAGCCGAAAACCCAGATCAAGCTGTCGATCCTGCGCAAGGGCGAGGCCAAGCCGCTGGAAATCACGCTGACGCGTGAAATCATCAAGGTGCAGAGCGTTAAGTCCAAGCGCGTCGAAGACGACTACGGCTACCTGCGCGTGACTTCCTTCCAGGAAAATACCGCTGCCTCGGTGGTCAAGCACCTGACCGATCTCTACAAACCCGGCCCGCTCAAGGGGCTGGTACTCGATCTGCGCAACGATCCGGGCGGACTGCTCAATTCGGCCATCGGGGTTTCGGCGGCCTTCCTGCCGCCAAAGACCCTGGTGACGTCAACCGATGGCCGCACGCCGGATGCCAAGCATCTGTTCCATGCCTCGCCGGAAGACTATCTGCGTGGCACGCGGGAGGATTTCCTCAAAACGCTGCCGGCCGAAGCGCGCAAGGTGCCGATGGTGGTGCTGATCAACGGCGGCTCGGCCTCGGCTTCGGAAATCGTCGCCGGTGCCTTGCAGGATCACAAGCGTGCCGTGGTGATGGGAACCACCAGCTTTGGCAAGGGCTCGGTGCAAACCGTGCTGCCGCTCCCCAACAACACCGCCATCAAACTGACCACGGCGCGCTATTTCACGCCGTCCGGGCGCTCGATCCAGGCCAAGGGCATCGTTCCCGACATCGTTGTCGAAGAAAGTGCCAACGGCTCTTCTTCGTTCCGTCTGCGTGAAGCCGATCTTGAACACCATCTGGAAAACGGCAAGGAGAGCAAGGAAGCGCCCGCGCCGGTCAAGCCGCAGAGCAAGGCTCCGGCGACCAAGCCGAAACCTGCTGCGCCAGTCAAGGATGAGGCCGATGCCGCCGAAGAACCGCCCATGCGCGAACTGGCGTCGAAGAAAGACTATCAGTTGAACCAGGCGCTCAATCTGCTCAAGGGCTTGCAGATCATGCAGAGCAAGCCGTAAGTCCGCGATGCCGGGGGAGGGGAGATGATCCTGAAAACCTCAGTTGACCGCTCGTTTGTACTGGGAAAGCTTGATGAGTGCTGAGTTTCTTGGTGTTTTTAACGCTCACCAGAAGGGCAAGTCCGCTACGTACCCGCAGGCGGCCCTGGCGCGGCGTCTGGCGTTGTTGCTCCTCATTGCAGGGAACGACCATGCTGCTTCGTCGCGCCTAGCCAGACACCGCGCCAGAACCCCCTGCAGGCACGTTCAACTGAGGTTTTCAGGATGAAACGCGCACCTGCCGCCGCGCCGAAACCGGCACCGATCCGCAAGGAACGGACGATTATCTTTGCCGAATTGCCGCCCGGGCAGCTTCCCGAGGCGGCTGGTTTTCTCGGCAGCCTCGAACGTCTGGAGCTGGCGCCGGGCAGCGAGCCTCGCTCGCTTGATGTGGCCTACGATCTGCGCGATCACTCGCTGGAGGAACTGGAAAGCGCCTTGCAGGACAGGGGCTTTCATCTTGACACCTCGCTGCTTTACAAACTGAAACGCGCCCTTTACTACTACGCCGAGGAAACCGAGCGGCGCAACCTCACCATGCCCGAACGCCCGCTCAAGCAAGCGTCGAACGAAGCCTACATCCGTGCCTGGGAACGGCGCCAGCATGGCGATCACGATACGACCCCGGAAATATGGCGGGAATATCGGTGAGTCGTTACAGCCGTCACCTGCTGCTCGATGAAATCGGCGTCGCCGGGCAGGCGAGGATTGCGGCAGCGCGGGTGCTGATCGTCGGTGTCGGCGGCCTGGGTTCGCCAGCAGCGCTTTATCTCGCGGCCTCGGGGGTCGGGCAGCTCACGCTGGCCGATGGCGATACGGTCGATCTTTCCAACCTGCAACGTCAGATACTGCATACGCATACGCGGATCGGTCAGCCAAAAGCACTTTCGGGGCAGACGACGCTGGCGCAAATCAACCCGGAGGTCGTCGTCGAAACGATCACCGAGCATCTGCGTGGCCAGGCGCTGGAAGACGCGGTTGCCCGTGCCGATGTCACGCTCGCCTGCTGCGACAACTTCACGACCCGTCACGCCCTGAACCTGGCCTGCCTGAAGCATCGCAAACCCCTGGTCAACGGGGCGGTCAATGGCTTTGACGGCCAGTTGTCGGTTTTCGATTTCCGTGATGAGGCTTCGCCCTGCTACAACTGCCTGTTTCCGCAGGGGGACGAGGCTGAAGGAGCGGGGGCATCGCCCGGCGTTTTTTCCCCGCTGGTCGGCATCATCGGCACCATGCAGGCGGCCGAAACCCTGAAAATCATCACCGGCATCGGCCAGCGGGTCACGGAGCGGCTGCTGCTGCTTGATTCGCTACGCATGGAATGGCGCAGCCTGAAATTCGGCAAGGACCCGGGGTGTAGCGTGTGCGCGACGGGT
>CAYMYD010000004.1:15192-31282 GCA_964394535.1 uncultured Propionivibrio sp.
CTTTGGATAAAACATGAAGACCTTCATTCTGATCATCTTCGGCTTTGCCTATCTTTTCCTGCTGGTTGAGGGATACATCAAAGGGGAAATCCGCGCCAAGGGCCGCCTCTGGCACATCCGTATTTACGAGCGCGACACCGAACCGTGGAAATATTGGCTTACGTTTGCGCTCTATGTCGTATTGACCCTGATGAGTTTTGGTTTTTGCGTGTATTTTTGGTGAAAAATCAACTCGCATCGCCCCCTCTGGCATGGTGCAGCAGGGCTTGCAGGTCGCTGCCGCTGGGATTCTGGAAGGGGCGCAGGCCGAATTCGGGCAGGATGGCCAGGAGATGGTCGAAAATATTGCTCTGGATCGCCTCGTAATCGCCCCAGTTCGTCGTGGCGGTGAAGCAGTACAACTCCATCGGGACGCCGTGGGCGGCGGGTTCCAGGGTGCGGACGAGCAGCGACATGTCCTGGCGGATGTCGGCATGGGCTTGCAGATAGGCCTGCACATAGGCGCGGAACGTGCCCAGATTGGTCAGGCGGCGCTGGTTGGCGGCCACACGGGCACATTCGCTGCCCAGCGTGTTTTCGGCGATGCTGCGGGCGATCTGTATGGCCTGGCTTTTTTCACGCAGGTAGTCGGAGAGGAGGGTGATTTTCCCCAGTTCGGCGATTTCCGCGTCGCTCAGAAAGCGGATGGAACCCGCGTCGATGATGATCTGGCGCTTGATGCGCCGTCCGCCGGAGTCCCTCATGCCGCGCCAGTTCTTGAAACTTTCGCTGACCAGTCGCCAGGTCGGGATGGTGGTGATGGTCTTGTCTCCGTTCTGTACCTTGACGGTGTTCAGCGCGATGTCGATGACGTCACCGTCGGCGCCCACCTGCGGCATTTCGATCCAGTCGCCAACGCGCAGCATGTCGTTGCCGGAGAGTTGCACCCCGGCGGTAAACGACAGGATGGTGTCCTTGAAGACCAGCATCAGCACCGCCGACATGGCACCGAGGCCGGAAAGTACGATCACCGGGGATTTGTTCAGCAAAGCGGCGAGCATCACCACGGCGCAGGCGAGGCCGATCAGCAATTGCCCCAGTTGCACCCAGCTTTTGATCGAACTGGTATTTGACAAGGTGGCTTCCCGGGCGGCTTCATGGTGTTGCAAGAGGGCGTCGAGCAGGGCCATCAGTGCACGGGCGATGTGCAGCACGGTCAGTGCGGCGGCGATGTGCTGAATGGCCAGCGCCAGCATCTGTGGCAGGCCGGGGACGAAGTGCACACAGAGTTGTACAATCAGTGAAGGCAGAATCTGTGCTTCGCGGCGCAGCAGTTTGCCGTTCAGCAGGACTGAGATGAAGCCGGAATGACGCCCGGCCAGCAGTGGCGTCAGCACGTGCAACAGGATGGCCTGTACCAGAAAGCGCACGGCAAAGGCCGCGATGCCCAGCAGACCCAGGGCAACTGCCGGTTTCCAGAAAGGGTGGTGGGGTAACAGCGTGGCGAGGTGGATATCCAATGAAAACTCCTTGATGTGCTTGTCCGGGCGGCATGCTCATGAACTGCTGATTGACAAGCCGTGCAGATTTGGCCGGAGATGGTATCACGTCGCGTTTATGGTCCTTGCGTGAGGTCTTTGTCGGCCGCGCAATCGACTGGCATTCACGCGATGACCCTGCTGACACACAGAGATACATCGTATTTCATCATTTTCACGCATAATCCCCCCTTTCCATTTGCCTGCCAGGATATTGTCCCGATGCGTCTGACTCCCGCCCTGTTCAATCATGCCGAAGCCTTGCTGGCCGAGCTGTTTGCCACCACTTTCCCTGCCGATTCGGTGGTTTCGCGCTATTTCCGGCAACAGCCGAAACTCGGTCATGCCGAGCGGGGTTTTATTGCCGAGGCGGTTTATGCGGTCTTGCGTCGCAAGCGCTCGCTGGCCGCACGCTGCGGCGAAAGGGTATCGTCACGACGCTTGCTGCTGGCCTGGCTGGCTTGCGGACAGGGGATGAACCGGCGTGAACTCGACGGTCTCCTGAGCGAATCCGAGGCGAAATGGCTGGCGCAGGCCAAGGCGATCAGGCTTGACGAGATGCCGCCCGCGGTTCGCCTTGACCTGCCGGACTGGCTGTATGAAATTCTCGCCGGGCGTTTTGCTGCGGCGGAACTGGATGCGCTGGCGAACAGCCTGAACCAGTCGGCACCGCTTGATCTGCGTGCCAATCCGTTGAAAATCGGGCGCGATCAGTTGCTCGCACGTCTGCAGGCCGACGGTCTGGCAGCGACGGCCTGTCCTTATTCCCCGCTGGGCATTCGCCTGGCCGACAAGCCCTCGCTGGCACGCCATCCCTTGTTTCTCGACGGCAGCTTCGAGGTACAGGACGAGGGCAGCCAGTTGCTTGGGTTTTTGCTGCAGCCCAAACGCGGCGAGATGATCGCCGATTTCTGTGCCGGGGCGGGCGGCAAGACCCTGCTTGTCGGGGCGCTGATGCGCTCGCAGGGGCGGCTCTATGCCTTCGATGTGGCGGAAAAGCGTCTGGCCAGACTGAAGCCGAGACTGGCGCGTTCGGGGCTGTCGAACGTGCATCCGGTGCGGATCGAGTCGGAAAACGATATCCGCATCAAGCGACTGGGCGGAAAACTCGATCGCGTGCTGGTTGATGCGCCGTGTTCCGGTCTGGGAACCTTGCGTCGCAATCCTGATCTGAAGTGGCGGCAAACGCCGGAAAGTGTGAGCGAGCTGGCCGCCCGGCAGGCGTCGATTCTGGCGGCTGCTGCAGCACTGCTCAAACCGGGCGGGTGCCTGGTGTATGCGACGTGCAGCCTGCTGGAAGCGGAGAATGAAGCGGTCATTGCCGACTTTCTGGGTGCGCATCCCGGGTTTCGTGTGCTGCCTGCCCGCGCATTGCTCGAAAAACAGGGGATTGCCGTCGCGGACGAGGCGGGCGATTATCTGCGTCTGTTGCCGCACCGCCACGGCACCGACGGTTTCTTTGCTGCTGCGATGGAGCGTTGTGAATGAGCGAAAAACAGATTTTTGCCCTGCTGCGACAACTCTGGAAAGATGTCTATACGCCCGAGTTTTACTGGGTGCTTTTGCTGCTGGTGCTGGTGCTGTCGCTGTCATGGTGGCTGGCCCGATGCCTGAAAAACTGTCTGCCCGAGCAGGCGCCTGAAGAAGAGCAGAGCAGGATGCGTGTTTTTGGTGAAGGGGGCCTGCAACGGCTGAGCTATCCGTTGTTTGCCATGATTCTGGTCTTCTCCATGAACAAGCTGCTGGCTTATCTGGGTTGGAAGTGCCTGAGCCTGCTGTCCCTGGCTGGGACGCTGCTGCTGGCCTGGACGCTGGTCCGTCTGCTGGTCTACGTGTTGCGTTGTGTGTTTTTCCGCAGTGCATTGTTGCGGATGTTTGAACGCTTCATCACGATTGCCGTGTTGTTCTGGGTCATTCTGGACATGAGCGGCTCGGCCGATCCGCTGATCGAAGCCCTGCAGAAGGTGGTCTTTGTTGTTGGCCGTCAGAAGCTGGATTTGTGGACAATCCTGCACGGGACCGCAACGGTCTGCTTTACCCTGCTGATTGCCTTGTGGATCGCCAGCCTGATTGAACACCGGCTGACCAAGACGGAACAGATCGACGCCAATATGCGCGAGGTGCTGGCGCGCCTGGCCAAGGCCTTGCTGCTGACCGTGGCTCTGCTGTTCAGTCTGCCGCTGGTTGGCATTGATGTCACCACGCTCTCGGTGTTCAGCGGCGCTCTGGCGGTGGGCCTCGGTTTCGGCCTGCAGAAAATTGCCAGCAATTACGTAAGCGGCTTCATCATCCTGCTCGACCGTTCGATCCGGCTCGGGAATCTGATTGCCATCGACGACACGATCACCGGGACAGTGACGCAGATTTCCACGCGCTACACGGTGCTGCGCACGCTGACCGGGATCGAGCACATCATCCCCAACGAATACCTGGTCGGCAACATCGTGCGCAATCTTTCCTTTACCGATACGCAACTGCGTGTGCCGATCAGTTTGCGCGTCTCTTTCGATAGCGATCTGGACAAGGTCATGCCGCTGCTTGTCGAACTGGGACGGCAGCATCCGCGTGTGGTTGCCGATCCGGCACCCTTTGCCATGGTGACGGGGTTTTCCGATCACGGTGTCAATATCGACCTGGGGGTCTGGGTGGCCGATCCGGAAAAGGGGACGGGTGACGTACGTTCGGATATCAGCCGGATGATCCTCAAGGCCTTCCGCGAACACGGTATCGAGATTCCCTATCCGCATCGCGAAGTGCGGATGATCGAGACCCCCTGAAAAGCAGGCAAAAAAATCCCGCGCAATCGGCGCGGGAGACAAATCCCATCGTTGCGATGGGTCAGGGAGGGTCAAACATTGTCAGCGGGTAAGGCTGAAGCAACGATTTCATTCTACGCAGGGGAAAGCCGGGTGTCTGTGGTGCTTTTTCGGCGTTTGCGTGACGCTTTGTAACTGGCGGGGGTGCTTACTTGTTGCGCGAACGGTTTTTCCAGCAGCGCAGTCCGTACCAAACCAGTGTAAGAGGTGTCGCGACCGCCAGTGACTTGGCAATGGCCAGTTGTCCATCGGAGAGCAGATACCAGCTGGCGATGCCGACAAAGATTCCCACGCCTTCAGCCAAGGGGAAGGCGGTTCGGGCTTGTGAGGACTTCATCGTGCGGTCATCGTTGAGCATGAGGCTGTTCCGTGTCCGGTATGTTCGCGATTGCCTAAGCTAAATAAAAACTGGCGCTTCGGCCGGTCCATCATAACCGGGAAGCAGGGAGGGTTCTTTAGTACCTTCGTCAGCTTTCCGTGACAGTCTGTAACAGTGGCCAGCGCAGGGTGAAACGTGCTCCCCCCAAAGGGGAGACATTGACCGTGACGGTGCCTTCGTGCTGTTCGAGCACCAGACGGACAATCGCCAGTCCCAGGCCGGAGCCACCGGTTGCGCGGTCGCGCGAACGGTCGAGGCGGGTAAAGGCGGTGAATACGCGCTGGCGGTCTTCCGGTGCAATACCGATGCCATCGTCGTCAACGTGGATCAGCGCCATGCCATTCCTGACCTCGCTGCTGATGAGGATGCGCGATTTGGCGTATTTGAGCGCGTTGCGCAAGAGGTTGGTGACGGCGTAGGGCATGCTCTTCTGGTCAAGCTCGACCTGTTGTCCGGGGGGGAGCGCCTGGCAGTCGACGCTGATGTCGAGGGTGCGGTTGAGGATGCGCAGGCTGTCGATCTTTTCTTCGAGCCAGGGCGCGAGTTCAACCAGGGAAAGGTTGAGTTCCGGCGGTTCACGCTCGAAGCGGGCGTAGTTCAGGCTGGAATCGATGAGATTGTCGAGTTCGTCGAGGTCGTCTTCGAGCATGTGCCACAGGCGTTCCCGATCTTCGCGTTCGGCGCTCTCGGCGTGGATTTCCAGGGCAAAGCGCATCCGTGCAATCGGCGTGCGCAGTTCGTGCGAGATGGCACTGGAGAGTTCCTTCTGCGTGGCGATCAGGCGCTGGATACGTTCGGCCATGCCGTTGAGCGTGTCGGTCAGGAGTTCGAAGGTGCTGCTGCGTGCCGGTGGTGAACGGGTTTCGAAGTGCCCTTCACCGAGAGAACGGGCTGTCTGGCGCAGGGCTTCGAGGTCACGCCAGAGCGGGCGTACCCAGAACCAGACGGCAATCGCCACGATGAGGCTCATCAGGCTCCAGGTCAGCAGACGGACGCGCAGATCGAGGGGGAGCGAGCGTGGCCGGTCGGGATTGGATTCCGGCGAGATCGGTCCGACGACGAGAATCTTCGGCGTGTTCTTGAGGCGGTGATAGAGCACGTCACCGTCGGCATCGACGGCCAGGTCGCCGGCATCGAGTTTTTCCGCCTGCTTCTTTTTGAGCTTGAGCGACCAGCGGTCGACAATGTCGAGCCGGTAGGAAAAGTTCTGCCCCAGCGTTTTGATGGTCTTGTCCCATTCCGAACGCGGCTTGCGGAACAACTCTTCCTCGATCAGCGTGATCGTGCCGTGCATGAAGCGGCTGGTGTAATCGTCGGTAATACCCTTGACGGCCGTCGAAATGACGAAGTCGGCCAGGAAGGCGATGACCACGAAGGAACCCATCACCAGCAGGTAAAAGTTGAGGAACAGCCTGGAGAGGCTGTAACGTCCGCGCCAGGGCGTCGTCTTGTAACGCCCGATGATGGAGAGCAGACGGTTGTTCTGGTTGCCGCTGCTATTGCCAGTCATGTTTGCTGAACAGATAGCCCTTGCCACGCACGGTCTTGATACGGGTGGGGTTTTCCGGGTCGTCACCGAGTTTGCGACGTAGGCGGGAAATGCGTGCGTCGATTGAACGATCCAGCCCGTCAAAGCCGATGCCGCGCAGTTCCTGCAAGAGATCGTCACGCGACAGGATGTTGCCGGCGTGGCGCGCCAGCAGCCAGAGCAGGTCGAATTCGGCCGTGGTCAAGTCGATGATGTCCTCGCCCAGATGGGCGTTGCGTGTCGCCTGGCTGATGCGGAAATTGCCGAATTCGAGTTCATCGGTTTCGTCTGCCGACGGGCCGCTTTCGCCGCTGCCCGGTGCGCGGCGCAGCAATGCCTTGATGCGCGCCAGCAACAGACGCGGCTGCACCGGTTTGGCGATGTAATCGTCGGCGCCGAGCTCCAGGCCGAGGATCTGGTCGAGATCTTCGTCACGGGCGGTCAGCATCAGGATGACGCCCTTGTATTGTTGGCGCACGGCGCGGCAGACCTCGAACCCGTCCTTGCCCGGCAGCATGACATCCAGAATCACCAGATCCGGATCTTCCTTGAGGATGCGGGCCTCGGCCGTATCGCCGCGACCTTCGATAGTGACTTCAAATTCGTTTTTCCGCAGATATTCAGCGGTCAGTTTGGCGAGGCGCTCATCGTCCTCGACCAGCAGAATGCGTGTAGACATGGTGGACAATACTCACGGGAAATAGGCTTGTAGTGAAATATACACGATGGCGCGGCGGAAAGGGCAGTCTGCTAGAATCATGTGGCCGATCCAAGCAGCCGTAGCGCCGCTTGTTTCCGGCAGGCTCCTGTGCGAAACACACGGTTTTTCCTGAATCCTGTCTCTTGAATCTGCGTTCATCATGCACTTTTCCGTTCGTCGCTGTTTTTCCGTTTATGCGCTGTTTTGCCTGGGGCTGGTCGGTTGCGGCCTGATTCTGGGCGAAGTGGCCCGCCTGCACCCCTGTCATCTGTGTAACCTGCAACGCCTCTATTACCTGCTGGCCGCCTTCTTTGCCCTGTGTGGTGCGCTGTGGCCGAACCAGCGGCGACTGTGGGCCGCATTGGTGGCCTTGATGGCGCTGGGCGGGATGATTACCGCGATCGAACAGAGCTGGATGGAATATGCGCCGCAACAGGTGACCGAATGCGGCTTCGGCGAACCGACCCTGGCCGAGCAACTGATCAACTGGCTCGGCGGCCTGTGGCCAATGATGTTCATGGTGACCGGTTTCTGCACGCAGCAACACTGGAGCTTTCTCGGCCTGTCGCTGGCCAACTGGTCGGTACTGACCTTCCTCTTCCTGTTTGCCGTGGCCGTGCTGATTTTCAGGTGGCGGAAACTGTTTTAGCCGATTGACAGGCGGCCAATGCCGCTTCCTCGGTGGGAAGAACAGGGAAGGCGTTGCGTACCTCATCCGGCACGGTGATGGGCCGTCCGTTTTTCAGGCTGACAAAGATCCACGCGGTTTTGGCGCGCACCACGATTTGCCGGTCCTTGGCGCGCATGAACAGGGTTCGCCGCTGGCAACTGTGCTTGCCCATTTCGGCAATCCAGGTATGCACCAGTAACTCATCGCCGAGCAGTGCCGGCCGCAGATATTCGATGAAGTGCGAGCGGACATACCACGATGCGCCGGTTTGCAGATAACGCGCCATCGGCCAGCCTTGCAGGGTCGAGTGCTCGATGGCGATTTCCTGCATCCAGCGCAGGTACTCCTGATTGTTGACGTGCCGGTGGATGTCGATGAGTCCTTCATCGACCTGGACCGGTTTGCAATGAACCTCAGGCATGTGCTTGGTGACAAATGGTTTTCACTTGCTTTTGATTCCTGCCAAGTGAATTGTTTTTCTTGGCGGAAGCGGTGAGATTCGAACTCACGAAGGGTTGCCCCTTGCCGGTTTTCAAGACCGGTGCATTTAACCACTCTGCCACGCTTCCTTGCCGGATTTCCCGGAGAGGGAAAATCGAAGGCGCGCATTATACCACGTTACAATTTGTTACCCCTTTCAAATGGTTTTATGGCACTCTCTGCCTGCCCCGGACGAAAACAAGTCCGTCGTTCAATGGAGGATCCATCAATGCAACAACCGTATCAACTGGCCGGACAGGCCTCTCAGGAATTCGCACTTCGGCAGAATCGTGTGCTGCGCAACACTTATCTGTTGCTCGCACTGTCCATGCTGCCGACCACCATCGGCGCGCTGATTGGCGTGCAGATGGGTTTCTCGTTCTTTGGCGGTAGCCCGCTGATGTCTTTCCTGCTCTTCATGGGCGTTGCTTTTGCTTTCATGTGGGGCATCGAGCGTACCAAGAACAGCGGTATGGGGGTCGTCCTGCTACTGGGCTTCACCTTCTTCATGGGTCTGATGCTTTCACGCATCCTGCAGGTGGCGCTGGGCTTTTCCAACGGCGGTACGCTGATCGCCACGGCTGCAGGTGGTACCGGAGCCATTTTCTTTACCCTGGCCGGCATCGCCACGGTGACGAAAAAGGATTTTAGCTTTATCGGCAAATTCCTGTTCGTCGGCGTGGTGGTGATCCTGCTGGCCGCGCTGGCCAACATTTTCTTCCAGATTCCCGCGCTGTCGCTGACCATTTCGGCACTGGCCGTGATGATCTTCTCGGCCTACATCCTTTATGACATCAGCCGTATCGTGAATGGTGGTGAGGATAACTACATCACGGCGACGCTGGCGGTTTATCTGGATGTCTATAACGTCTTTGTCAGCCTGCTCAATCTGCTGATGGCCTTTGCCGGTGAGCGTGACTGAGTTTCATCCGTTTGGGTGTCAGTCAGGGCGGCTCCGGCCGCCCTGATCGTTTTTGCTCAGGGAAACGATGGCCCCTGAATCATCCGCTTCCCGGGCCGACCGGGGATTTCTTCAAAGCGCACTTCGTGCCGGGGTAGTTCCGCTGGTTCGAGCGATGAGCGGAGGTCGCGCAGCGCGACCAGAGAAAAACCGGCTTCCTTCCAGCCGTTCAGCAGGTGTTCAAAGGCGCTGGTGAACAACATGCCTTCAAGTTCTGCGCGCAGGTTGAAGACGTGATCGCCGGGAATGACGATGGAGAGCTTGAGGATGTGTTCTGCCACGGCCTCTGGCGTGAAACTGCTCTCCAGCGTGAGGATTTCGTCGAATGTCGGGAGGGTGGTCGGGATTTGTGGGCAAGCGACGATTTCTCCGTCGATGACCGGGATAAAAGGCTGGCTGCCGCGACAATCACTGGCGTAGGAAAAGCCGAGGCGCTGGGTCAGACGCAGGGCGTGACGGTTGCTGCGCCATCCGGCGGCAGCGTGGGCGTTGGCCCGGATCGACAGCAATTCACTGAAGCGTTTTTCGGCCTGCTCGATCTGTGTCTTGCTCCAGGCGTTGTCAGCATCCAGGATGCGCTCTTCCCAGGCGACACGGTTCCAGGCGTGGATGCCGGTTTCAAAGCCTGCTTCATGCGTCTGGCAGAGGATGTCGCGGCAACGTTTGCCAATGTCCGGCGATGGCAGCAGGCGTCCGTAAAGCCGGGTTTTGAGCCCGTAAAACCGCTTCAGCGAATCGGCCGCGTTTTGCCGCCCGCTGCTGTCAGGGCCGAGGGAGAAAAAGAAGCTGCCTTGCGCTTCGTGTTTTTTGAGCAGGGCGGTCAGTGCCGGGACGCCGGTCAATGTCCCAAGGCAGGTGTCAGCGTCGATCTTGAGTGCGATTCGTTTCATTCGGGGATTCAGGAGGAGGGCGAAAAGCGAGGATCGGCATCCTCGGCGGCGGCATCAGTCGAACAGCAGTGCGGCAGCGACCTTGCGGCCTTCGCTCGACAGGAGATTGTAGGTGCGACAGGCCGCCGGGATGTCCATGACTTCCAGACCCTTTCGGGCTTGCATGAACGGTTGCAACAGTTCGCTGCGCGGAAAGCGCAGTTGAAGTCCGGTACCAAGCAGGATGATGTCAGCATCCAGTGTGGCCAGGGTGTGCATGTCGTGCAGGGTGAGGTCAGCGAAACGGTGTGTGGTCCATTCGGTCCACAGTTGCTCAGACTGGATGATCAGATTGCTGCTGAAGCGCACTTCGCCGATCTGGACATGGCCGACGTCGTAGGCGGTAAAAAAATACGGTCGGTCGGCGGTCTGGAGTTTCATGAAATAAAATTGCGGAGCATTGGGTGATAAAGTACGATTATAGCTTTAACATTCCGAATTGATGACTCAGTGCTGATCGATACACGATCGGCGGTCTGGAAATGAAAGTGCGGCAACGGCCGCGACAAGGAACAACTATCATGAAACCTGTGCGTAAATCGAACAAACTTGACAACGTCTGCTACGACATTCGTGGCCCGGTGCTGGAAAAAGCCAAGCAGATGGAGGAAGAAGGGCTCAAGATCATCAAGCTGAATATCGGCAACCTCGCGCCTTTCGATTTTGACGCGCCGGAAGAAATCCAGCTCGACATGATCCGTAACCTGCCCAACGCCGCGGGTTACTCCGATTCCAAGGGCATCTTCGCCGCACGCAAGGCGATCATGCACTACACCCAGGAAAAGCAGATCAAGGGCGTTACGCTGGATGATATTTACATCGGCAACGGCGTTTCCGAACTGATCGTCATGGCGATGAACGCGCTGCTGAATACCGGTGACGAGGTGCTTGTGCCGGCTCCGGACTATCCGCTGTGGACAGCGGCGGTGAGCCTGTCTGGCGGTACCCCGCGCCACTACACCTGTTTTGAAGAGAACGGCTGGCTGCCCGATCCGGACGACATCCGTTCGCGCATCACGCCGAATACGCGCGGCATTGTTGTCATCAACCCGAACAATCCAACCGGTGCGGTTTATCCCGACGATCTGTTACGTGAGATCGTGGCGATTGCCCGTGAATACGGACTGATCATCTACGCCGATGAAGTCTATGACAAGGTGCTTTACGACGGCGTCAGGCACACGGCGATTGCCTCGCTGTCGGAAGACGTGCTGACGGTCAGCTTCAACGGCCTTTCCAAGAACTATCGTGCTTGTGGTTATCGGGCGGGGTGGATGTTTGTTTCCGGCGATCTTTCGGTGGCGCGTGACTATATCGCCGGACTGGATATGCTGGCTTCGATGCGTCTGTGCCCGAATGTGCCCGGTCAATACGGTATTCAGACAGCGCTGGGTGGCTATCAGAGCATCAATGATCTGGTCGCTCCGGGCGGGCGTCTGCGCATTCAACGCGACTTGGCTCATGAACTGATTACCGCGATTCCGGGGGTGACTTGCGTCAAGCCGCAAGCGACGCTGTACATGTTCCCCAAACTCGATCCGCAGATGTATCCGATCAAGAATGATCAGGAGTTCATCACCGAGCTGTTGCAGAAGGAACGGGTCCTGCTGGTGCAGGGCAGTGGCTTTAACTGGCCGCAGCCTGATCATTTCCGGCTGGTCTTCCTGTCGCACGACTACGACCTGCGCGACGCCATCGCCCGGATTGCCCGCTTCCTCGAGTTTTACCGCAAGCGGCATGGGCATGCTTACTGAGCGGCGAGTTGTCGAGATCACTGACGATTCGGGCAGGGTTGTCGCGCCAGACTGGCTGCAAAAGGCGGAAAAGGTTCACCGCCAGTTGCGTCCGCAACTGGCTGACGACTACGCTGGGCAAATGCTTGGCCTGTTTGCTGCCGGGGCATCGATGGCGGTGCTTGTTGAAGGGGATGCGGTGCTTGGTGTGAGCGTGTGGCGCATCATCAATAACACCTCTGACGGGCGGCGGCTGTTCGTGGACGATCTGGTGAGCGATGAAGCGAATCGTTCCCGCGGGGCCGGACAGATGCTGCTCAACTGGCTGGAAACCCGGGCCAGGCAACGTGCTTGCGCCGTTCTGGCGCTTGATTCCGGTGTCCAGAGAAATCGGGCACACCGTTTTTATTTTCGCGAGGGAATGCATGTTTCCTCGTTCTGTTTCAAGAAAGAGCTGAAATGAAAGCAATTAACGTAGGACTTCTGGGAATTGGTACCGTCGGTGGCGGTACCTTTACGGTACTCAAACGCAATGCCGAGGAAATCGCCCGGCGTGCCGGACGGCCGATCAACATCGTTGTGGTCGCTGACAAGAATCTGGAACTGGCCAAAAAAGTCACGGGCGGTGACTGCCGCCTGACCGATGATGCCTTTGCCGTGGTCTCCGACCCGGCGGTCGATATCGTCGTCGAACTGATCGGTGGTTACGGCGTGGCCAAGGAACTGGTACTCAAGGCCATCGAAAACGGCAAGCATGTGGTGACGGCAAACAAGGCCTTGCTGGCGACACATGGCAACGAGATTTTTGCGGCGGCGCACAAAAAAGGCGTGATGGTGGCTTTCGAAGCCGCCGTGGCGGGAGGCATTCCGATCATCAAAGCGCTACGTGAAGGGCTGACGGCCAATCGTATCGAATGGATCGCCGGTATCATCAACGGCACGACCAATTTCATTTTGAGCGAAATGCGCGACAAGGGTCTGCCGTTCGCCACGGTGCTTGCCGAGGCGCAACGACTGGGTTACGCCGAAGCCGATCCGACTTTTGACGTCGAAGGCATCGACGCCGCGCACAAACTGACGATCATGAGTGCCCTTGCTTTCGGTAGCCCGATGCATTTTGACCAGGCGTACATCGAGGGGATTTCCAAACTGGAAGCGGTCGATATCAAATACGCCGCCCAGTTTGGCTACCGCATCAAACTCCTGGGGATCACCAAACGTACCGAGAACGGCATTGAGCTGCGCGTCCATCCGACGCTGATTACCGCCAAGCGCCTGCTGGCCAACGTCGAAGGCGCGATGAATGCCGTGCTGGTCAAGGGTGACGCTGTCGGTGCCACGCTTTACTACGGCAAGGGGGCCGGTGCAGAGCCGACGGCTTCGTCAGTGATCGCCGATCTGGTCGATGTAACCCGCATGCACACCTCCGATCCCGAACATCGGGTACCGCACCTGGCCTTCCGGCCGGAGTCTGTTGTTGATCTGCCGATTTTGCCGATGGCCGAAGTCAGAACCAGTTATTACCTGCGTCTGCGTGTCGAGGACAAACCCGGTGTACTGGCCGACATCACCCGCATTTTGGCCGATCAGCAAATTTCCATCGACGCGATGAATCAACGCGAGCCGGAGGAGGGCGAAGATCAGACCGATATCGTCATGCTGACCCATCTGGCCTGCGAGAAGAACATCGATGCGGCAATCCAGCGGATGGAGGCGTTGCCTGTCGTCAAAGGAAAAATCATCCGCCTGCGTCTGGAAGAGCTTTCGTAAATAAACAAAACCCCTTGATAAACAATTTATTAAGGGGTTTTCTTAAAGAAGTACTAAAGATATTCCGAATCCATCCGTCAACCTGTTGGAAAGTACCTGTTTTTTCGGGTGCTAACGATGGGGTAGAGTGAGATGGATCAACGTTCGACAGTCAGCCTTTCCAACCGGCCCGCTTCCCGCCGCTTGCATCGTCGGCAACTGGCCGCGCCAGCATCGGGATGTGTGTATGTTCCGTCGGACATGACGGCTGCTCCGATCGGGCCGACACTGGTTTCCGGCTTGCGCAGAAGCGTTGTACGGGAAGCCGGGATGCTCGAATTGCTGGCCGCCGAAATGCGTATTGCCGAACTCGAAAAGGCCCTGGAAAAAGCCCGCGAGGACGCATATCTCGACCCGCTGACCGGCGCGCTCAACCGTCGCGGTTTTGACAAGGCCTGCCAGCGCGAACTGTCGCGCATCCAGCGCAAGGCAGCGCATTACGCCATTGCCTATATCGATCTGGACGATTTCAAGAAGCTCAACGATACGCTGGGCCATCATGTGGGCGATCAGGCGCTGGTACATCTGGTCAGCCTGCTGCATCGATCAATGCGTCCGTCTGACGTGCTCTGTCGTTTTGGTGGCGAAGAGTTCGTCATGATGCTGCCGGAAACCACACTGGAAGATGCCTTCAAGGTGGTTTCACGCTTCCTTGGCGAGTTTACGGC
Organism: uncultured Propionivibrio sp.; assembly: GCA_964394535.1. Lineage (GTDB taxonomy): Bacteria > Pseudomonadota > Gammaproteobacteria > Burkholderiales > Rhodocyclaceae > Propionivibrio. Next base: position 29,383 of record CAYMYD010000004.1, read on the forward strand.
ACAGGAGATTCCTGGCGCGAACCGGCCGATAAGTTTCAGTGCCGGGGTGGCTGTCCTGCAGGCGGGTGAATCGCTCGACGAAGTGATGCGCCGCGCCGATGCTGCGGCTCATGTGGCCAAACGTGAAGGCAAGAATCGCGTCGTCGCTGGCTGAAAACAGCCTCGAAGGGCAGATTGCGCGCAAGCAAATGTTAAACTCGCAGCCTCGTAAAACCACCTGAGCTGATCTCATGCGCTACCTCTCGACCCGCGACGATTCGCCAAATCCGGCGAAAAAAACCTTTACCGAAATTTTGCTGGGCGGTCTGGCCCCGGATGGCGGCCTGTATCTGCCGGAATCCTATCCGCAGATCACCCGCGCCGAACTGGACGCCTGGCGTGGCCTTTCCTATGCCGAACTGGCCTTTGCCGTCCTCTCGAAATTCATCGACGATATTCCTCCTGCCGATCTCAAGGCGCTGGTCGACAAAACCTACACCGCTGCGGTGTATTGCAACGGCCGTGATCCGCAGCAAGCTGCCGAAATCACCCCGGTACGCTGGCTGGAGCCAGGGCTGGGCTTGCTCGAACTGTCCAACGGCCCGACGCTGGCCTTCAAGGACATGGCCATGCAATTGCTCGGCAATCTCTTCGAATACGTGCTCGACAAGCAGAATGAGGAAATCAACATCCTCGGCGCGACTTCCGGCGATACCGGTTCGGCGGCCGAATACGCCATGCGTGGCAAGCGCGGCATCCGTGTTTTCATGCTCTCGCCACACGAACGCATGAGCGCCTTTCAGCGAGCCCAGATGTTCTCCCTGCAAGACGCCAACATTTTCAACATCGCCGTGCGTGGCATGTTTGATGATGCACAGGACATCGTCAAAGCGGTTTCCAGCGACCGTGACTTCAAGGCGCGCTACAAGATCGGTGCCGTCAACTCGATCAACTGGGCGCGGATCGTGGCGCAGGTGGTCTACTATTTCCGGGGTTATTTCGCCGGCACCCGCTCCAATGACGAGCAGATTGCCTTGGCCGTGCCCTCTGGCAACTTCGGCAACATCTGCGCCGGACACATCGCGCGCATGATGGGCCTGCCCATCGCACGACTGATTCTGGCAACCAACGAGAACGACGTGCTTGATGAGTTCTTCCGTACCGGTTGCTATCGTCCGCGCGGCAGCGCCGAGACGCGTGTGACTTCCAGCCCGTCGATGGATATTTCCAAAGCTTCCAACTTCGAGCGTTTTGTCTTTGATCTGACGGGGCGTGATCCGGCGCTGATCCGGAAACTCTGGGCAGAAGTCGATGCGGGGGGTAGTTTTGACCTCTCACAGACACCTCATTTTGCCCGGTTACCTCAATTTGGCTTCGTTTCCGGCAAGAGTACCCATGCTGACCGCGTGGCGACGATCCGCTACATTGACGAAAAATACAAGGTGATGGTTGATACTCATACCGCCGACGGACTCAAGGTGGCGTTGGACAAGCGTCCATCCGGGATGCCAATGCTGGTGCTGGAAACCGCGTTATCTGCCAAGTTCGAGGAAACCATCATTGAAGCCCTGGGTCGCCAACCGGAACGTCCGGCCACGATGCGGGGTATCGAAAAGCTGCCACAACGGGTTGAAGTCATGGCGGTCGATGTGGAAGCGATCAAACAGTACCTCGTGTGCAAAATCGACGGGGAACAGCCTTCTCGCGTGTCGAATTGAAGAATTTTCGATATTTTGTTGACGCGGTCAGGAAGCTGGTGTTATAGTCTCACTCCTCCTGCAGCGCAGCAAGTTTTTCAGGCAGCAAAAACAGGAGGCAAGGCTTGACGGGGTTGCAAAGTTTCATTACAATTCCGCTTCTTTGATTTCGGGCGCGGGGTGGAGCAGTCTGGCAGCTCGTCGGGCTCATAACCCGAAGGTCA